>DAOVTB010000084.1 GCA_030633305.1 Candidatus Muiribacteriota bacterium | reverse complement strand
CTGTCTTTACTATTATGATAGTGTGCGCATACTTGAAAACCTTTATTTAAAAAAAATTTTACTGTTGCAAGACCAATTCCACCATTTGCACCAGTAATAAGGATGGTTTTATCTTTCATGATATTTTCTCCATATTGAATGATTAATTTCTCCGATAACATCGCCTTTTACATCGCAAGAGTTACAGGGATTAAAATTTCTATTTTTACAAGTTAGTTTTTTTCTGGCAGATTCATAATTATTTCCAATCCACAAATCCCATATATTATCAGTTTTGAGATTTCCAACAATATTGCTTTTTTTCCAATCATGAGGACAAAGGAGCATGTCTCCATTATAATCAATTAAAGTCTGATAAAAGGGATAATAACATACCCTGTTTAATGGAAGATCAGTAATGCAACAGTCGGATTCAGATCTAAATTTATTTGAGTCTATTAAAGAAGTACGATTTGAAATGATCATGCCGAAATCGCCGTTATCTTTATTGTAATATCTTCTTTTTATCACCATTTGTTTGTCCGTTATTTGAAGTTTTGAACGAATTGAAATGAAATTATCAAATTCATCGGGGCCATCATAAATACTAATGGAAACAGTGTCAAGACCTAGACTGTAAAGATTGAGGAGACGTTTATGGTCATTTTTTATAAGATCACCATTACTTACAATTTCTAGTCTTGAATTGGGAAGAAATTTCTTTGTGATTTTTACTAATTCTTCGAGTTCCATATTGAGGAAAGGTTCGCTAAATGCTGAAAAAAGAAGATTTCCCTTATAGTTAATTTTATATAAATCGAGAATAATCTTTTTGTATAAAATGGTTGAAATACCTTCATATTTATTTGTGTAAAAGGTTGAATCAGATACTGGGCAGAAGTTGCAACTTCGATTGCATGCTCCGTAAATATTAAATTCGACAAGAGTAAATATAGGGAAATTGTTGATTTTTTGAATATTTTCTTTTTTTTCAAGCAATTTCTTTTTTCTGAAAACGCTATTATCTGGCAAAAAATTGTTATTTTCCATATTTAATGCTCCAAGATTTTTGTTGATGGTATTATATTGTAACACAAACATTATTTAAGGAAAATAAAAGTTTGTTGACTTTAATGGGACATTTTTGTTGACAATCACTACCCACTATGATATTTTACGTAAGCATATATCCGCTTCTCACCTTTACTCATTGGGGAATTGGTTTTTTAAAAGAAGAAGCAAGGATTTGTTTTTATTATTTTTATAAACAAAGAAGCGGGTGCTGTTTTTTCAGTACCCGCTTTGTTTTTATATAACTGGAGGTGGGAATTATTAGAAGGAAAAAGTTCGTCAGACCTGTAAAAAAGAAACTGGCAAGAATTAATGAAGAGATTCGAGCAGCTGAGGTTAGGTTGATCGATGCAGATGGGGCACCGCTAGGAATTGTTCCGCTTAGTGTAGCGTTAGAAAATTCTAATGAAAGCGGATATGATCTTGTAGAAGTTTCACCAAATGCTAAGCCGCCTGTTTGTAAGGTGATGGATTATGGTAAATATCGATACGAGATGGAAAAAAAGGAAAAAGAAGCTAGAAAAAATCGAAAGATTATCAAGCTTAAAGAAATCAAGATGACTCCAAAGATCGAGCAGCATGATTATGACACGAAAATGAAAAAAATCAGAGCTTTCATTGATGAAGGCGATCGTGTGAAAATCACTATTTTCTTTAAAGGACGCATGATGGCACACAAGGATTTAGGACATAAACTCCTTAAGAAAATCATGGGCGAACTTGAAGAAGTAGTAAAAGTTGAAAAACCCTCTTCAATGCAGGGAAGACAGTTAACAATGGTTGTTTCTCCGATAAAGGGAAAATAAACATATTAAAAGTAGAAAATTTTATAGAAGGGAGTGAATACAATGCCTAAAATTAAAACGCACAAGGGCGCATCAAAGCGTTTCAAGAAAACTGCCTCTGGTAAGTTCAAAAGAAATAAGGCTAAACACGGACATTTGTTTGAATGTAAATCAAAAAAACTCAAGAGAGAACTTAGTGGAACAGCTATTGTAGATAAGTCAAATGAAAAAGCCGTAAAAAAGATGTTGCCATACGCATAATTAAAGTTTAAAACAGGAGGTTATGGTTCAATGACACGCGTAAAAGGTGGAAATAGAAGATTAGAAAAGAGAAAACGAGTATTAAATCAGACTGAAGGATTTTTTCTTTCGAGAAAAAATGTTCATATGATAGCTACACAAGCTCTTATTAAAGCTTGGGCTAATGCATTTCGTGGAAGAAAAGAAAAGAAAAGAGAATTCAGAAGACTTTGGATAACAAGAATAAATGCTGCTGTAAGAAAACATGGTCTTTCTTATTCAAGATTTATTGATGGCTTGAAAAAGGCAGATATCCAGGTAAACCGTAAGGTTCTTGCTGATATAGCAATGAACGATATGAATATGTTTGAAGTGCTTTGTGTTAAAGCTAAAGAAGGATTAAGTAATTAACTTAAAACAGGAGAGGTAAATTAGATTATGACTAAATACGTTTATTTTTTTGGTGGCGGAAAAGCTGAAGCTGATAAGACTATGAAAGAAACACTTGGTGGAAAAGGTGCAAACCTTGCTGAAATGACTAATATTGGTATTCCAGTTCCTCCAGGATTTACAATTGGTACACAAGTATGTGATGAATACTATAAAAACGACAGAAAATATACTAAAGAAATATTAAAACAGATCGATGAGAATATTGCTAAACTTGAAAAGACTTCAAAAATGAAACTTGGAGATTCCAAAAATCCTCTTTTAGTTTCTGTTAGAAGTGGTGCTGCAGTTTCAATGCCAGGTATGATGGACACAGTTCTTAACCTTGGTTTGAATGAAACTACTTTGAAAGCTATCATAAAAAAGACTAAAAATGAAAGATTTGCATGGGATTCATACAGACGTTTTATCCAGATGTTTGGTGATGTTGTAATGAATGTTCCTCATCATGATTTTGAAGCAATCCTTTCACAGATAAAGACTAAGTATAAAGCTAAAGAAGATAATGATCTTAAAATCAAACATCTTCAGGAAGTTGTTAAAGAATATAAAAAGTTATACAAACAGGTAACTGGTGAAAACTTTCCAACAAATCCTAGAGAACAGTTACAGAAATCTATAGATGCTGTATTTGGTTCATGGAATAATTCAAGAGCTATCAAATACAGAGAAATCAATGATATCAAAGGTCTTATCGGTACAGCAGTTAACGTACAGACAATGGTTTTTGGTAACATGGGTGCTACTTCTGGAACTGGTGTATGTTTTACTAGAGATCCTTCAACAGGTAAAAACGTTTTTTACGGTGAATACCTTATGAATGCTCAGGGTGAAGATGTTGTTGCAGGTATCAGGACTCCAAGTCCAATTGCTACTTTGAAAAAACAAATGCCTAAAGCATACAAGGAACTTGAAGCAATCCGTCATAAACTCGAAAAACATTATACAGATACTCAGGATCTTGAATTCACAATTCAGGAAAAAGTACTCTATATACTTCAGACTAGAACTGGAAAAAGAACTGCTCAGGCTGCTGTAAAAATAGCTGTTGATATGGTTAAAGAAAAACTTATCTCAAAAGAAACAGCTGTTATGAGAGTTGAACCAAATCAGTTGGATCAGCTTTTACATCCTACTTTTGACCCAAAAGCAAAGAAAGCTGTAGTTGCAAAAGGTCTTCCTGCATCACCAGGTGCTGCAACTGGTAAAGTTGTTTTCACTGCTGATGAAGCTGAAGAATGGGTTGCTCGTGGAGAACAGGTAATTCTCGTTAGAACAGAAACAAGTCCTGAAGATATTGGTGGAATGAATGTTGCAAAAGGTATTCTTACTTCCAGAGGTGGAATGACAAGCCATGCTGCTGTTGTTGCTCGTGGAATGGGAACATGCTGTGTAGCAGGTTGTGGTGAACTTAGAATAGATTATGCTAAAAAAGAATTCAGAACTAAGAAAGTTACTGTTAAACAGGGTGAATATATTTCAATAGATGGTTCACTTGGTGAAATCTACCTTGGTCAGATCAAAACTATCAAAGCTGAATTATCAGGTGCATTTGGTCAGTTGATGAAATGGGCTGATGAATTTAGAAGAATGGGAGTAAGAACAAATGCTGATACTCCACATGATGCTAAAGTAGCAATCGGTTTTGGTGCAGAAGGAATTGGTCTTACAAGAACTGAACATATGTTTTTTGAAGGCGATAGAATCACAGCTGTTCGTGAAATGATCCTTTCTGAAGATGTAGAGTCAAGAGTAAAAGCTCTCTACAAAATCAAACCAATGCAGCGTGGAGATTTTGAAGGTATATTTGAAGCAATGAACGGATTACCAGTTACAATCAGACTGCTTGATCCTCCACTTCATGAATTCCTTCCACATGATGATGAAGCTATTGAAGAATTAGCACTTAAAATCAATCGTCATCCTCAGAGAGTTAAAGAAAAACTTGAATCTCTTAAAGAATTCAACCCAATGCTTGGACATCGTGGATGTCGTCTTGGTGTAAGCTATCCTGAAATATATGATATGCAGGTTGAAGCAATCATGGAAGCTGCATGCAAAATGCATAATAAGGGAATCAAAGTTCTTCCTGAGATCATGATTCCACTTGTTGGTGTTCGTAAAGAGCTTACTATCCTTAAAGATAGAGCTGTAAAAATATGTGATCGTATACTTGATGAGATGAAAGCTGATGGACTTACTTATATGGTAGGTACAATGATTGAGATTCCTCGTGCTGCTCTTACAGCTGATGAAGTTGCAAAAGATGCTGAATTTTTCTCATTCGGTACTAATGATCTTACACAGATGGCTTTTGGATACAGTCGTGATGATGCTGGTGTATTCCTTGCTGATTACATCAAAGCTGGTGTTCTTGAAAACGATCCTTTCCAGGTCCTTGATCAGGAAGGCGTTGGAATACTTGTAGAAATGGCTATCAAAAAAGGTAGATCAACTAGAGAAAACCTCAAGGTTGGTATCTGCGGAGAACATGGTGGAGAACCAAAATCTGTAGAATTCTGTCACAGAGTAGGCATGAACTATGTAAGCTGCTCACCATACAGAGTTCCAATCGCAAAATTGGCTGCTGCTCAGGCTGCTTTAAAAGATAAGATAAAGACACCTGTAAAAAAAGTAACAGCAAAAAAAAAAGTAGTACCAAAAAAAAAGGCAAAAACAAAATCAAGAAGTAAATAAGTAAGAAAATATAGAATTAAGGGGTGCATGAAAATTGCACCTCTTTTTTTTTAGTGAGGGATAATGAATTATGAGTAAACAATTTCTTATAGTAGGTCTGGGTCATTTTGGTTACGCTGTGGCAAAAACCCTTAGTGAGGGTGGGCAGGAGGTTCTTGCGATTGATAGTGATGAGAATATAGTCCAGAAAGCCCATAATGCGAAGATTGCTACTCATGTTGTTGTTGCTAATGCTGTTGATGAACAGGCGCTTGAAGCACTTGGAATAAATGAAGATATTGATGTTGGCATAATCTGTATTGGTGAACATCTTGAAAGCTCAATTCTTGTAACCGCTATTCTTAAGGAATTTGGTGTTAAGGAAGTAATTGCGAAAGCCTCAAACGAACTTCATGCAAAGATTCTAAAAAAAATCGGTGCTGATAAAACAGTACTACCTGAAATAGACTTTGGAAAAACACTTGCCAGAACACTGATGAAATCATCAATCTTTGAAGAACTTAATTTTTCTGAAACTCATTCCATAATTGATATTCAAACTCCTAAATGGCTCGTTGATAAATCTATTAAAGATGCAGAGCTTAGAAAAAGATTTGGTGCTAATATTGTTGCGATTAAAAGTGACAATTCTTTGAATGTTACACCAGTTGCAGATTATACCTTTAAGGAA
The DNA here is from genome assembly GCA_030633305.1 of Candidatus Muiribacteriota bacterium. Lineage (GTDB taxonomy): Bacteria > Muiribacteriota > DAOVTB01 > DAOVTB01 > DAOVTB01 > DAOVTB01. Next base: position 10,861 of record DAOVTB010000084.1, on the reverse strand, counting down.
AAAGATCAACTGGTCTTGATAATCCCAAAAGATAAGATCGTAAAATTTGAAAACGGTTAATCGCGTCCTCACTGAGCGAAGGTTGAAATTTTCTGCACCAATTTATGCTTGCGGAGTGGGGTACCACACCTCAGCATAAATATGTCTTGAAAATTCCAACCTTCATCTCATTGAGAACGCGATTACGGTATTAATAGATAAAAAAACCACTGATAAAAATCCGCATACTGACTGTACGGGTAAGTTGCATTTTTCCACAGGAAGTAGAAACGAACAAAAATGCTTATCTTACTCGGATGCCACAAGAGATTCGACAATGATTTCAATAAGAAAAGAAAAAGGGATGAAATCATTAGCTCGAATCCGAAGAGGTGTACGGTGCCTGGTCTCTCTGTGGATTTCGTTCTCCAAATGAGACCTGGCCACCGCGCCGCATATAAAATAAAAAAATTACATAAGGCTGTTGTTGACATCACTCAGATTTGCAGATCTTGTGGAGAATTTTTCTAAACTCTACATGCCCGTGATTACTTCGATATGCTCCTGGGCGCAGGAAGCAGTTAATGAAAATAGCAACGCTACCTAACTAGACGCCGTAGCAGATGTCCAACGCATTTAGTAGCTGATCTCAATCGTTGGATATCTGAATTCCAAATTAGACTATCGATATTAACTATTTGTCTACTTTTATTACTTTTTGTTTCGGACAGACACGCTGGTCTGTCACGACATTATTTTATTTATCCTGTTTATCTTGTTAATCCTGTCTAATCTTTTCCTCTGCGTTCTTCTTTTTTCTTTGTGCCTTAGTGCCTTTGTGAGAAATAATCTTTTTCTTCATGTCCTTCATGATCTTCATGGTGAAATATTTTTCTTTTTCACTTTTCTCTGCGTCCACTGCGTTCTCGGCGCGATATCTTTTTTTAATTTTTCTTGTGTGGTAAAATCAGGTATGTTTTTATATAAAGCAGGTTTTCAAGGTATTGACTACATCATGTATCTTTATCCACCAGGTGTTTGTAAACAGAAATGTATGTTCTGTAAAGCACAGGATATTAACAGGGATATAGTGACTGTATTCCCGAGTCTTTCTGATAAAAAGCAATTTTATGAAGAGTTTAGGAATGAGTTGAAAAATTCTGTTCCAGGGACTGTATTTCTGAATGGAAGTGGTGATTTTTTTTCAGATGATCTCGATCTTGATTTTCAGATTAAGTTTCTAAAGATAATTATTGAAGAAGGGTATACAATAAATTTTATTTCAAACAGTTTCCAAAGGATAATGGATTTATCCAATTCTCTGACACATCGTTTTATTTACGGAATATCCATATGTAGTGGAGATCAGAAAATAAATAATGCTGTTCTTGATAAAAATGCAAAAACGCCATTTGAAATTGTTGATTTCATCGATAATATGAAAGAAGAAGGTCTTTTATTCCAACCATATTTATTTGTTTCACCAGCTATACCGTTCATTTCGTATCTAAACAAAATCATGGATGAAGTTGGAAGTATCTTTGATAAAGTTTACTTTGAAAATTTTATTCCTTCGACCAGTAATTTGAAAAAACTTGAAGATTCAGGGATTATTGATGATGCTATGATGAATAAAATAAATTCGTGGTATGAAGAAAAGAAAAGCTATCGAAAATATTTTCGACATGCAATGCATTCACTGAAGACTAAATACAAGTTGAAAGAAATTGTTGTTATACAACATTAAGAACGCAGGTAAGTTTAATAACGAAAATTTTCTTTTCTCTGCAATCCCCGCGTTCTTAATGGGCCGGCCCTCCGGCGATATCTTCCTTATTTTATATCATTTGCCTTTGTCGAAGATACAAATATTCGGTGAATAATGGAACTTCTTTTTTCATTCTGATCTTTTTCGAGATCATCTAAAATATCTCGTATCTTAGCTCTTTTGTTAATTGTTTTTCCTTTACAGGAATAAGCTTGTGGATCAATTTGATAAATACGGCAATATCGGATAATATCTTTGACTTCAACATTATAAAATGGCCTGATAACATCGAACTTACCATCGAAGAAAGGTTGTTTTGGGAACATTGTATATGTATTACCGCTGTATATAATATTCATCAGGAAAGTTTCAGCTACGTCATTTTTATTATGGGCATAGACTATTTTACTGATTCCCAGCTCTTGCGCAGTTTCAAAAAGTACTTTTTTTCGTGACCTTGCACATATATAGCAATCATCAGGAGAATTTTTCCAATCAGGGTTTTCAAGCTCAATCAATGAGTTCGATCTATTTAGCAATTTATCACAGTACCCATGTATGTTTTCTGAAAGTTCAGGAAATAAATAGGGGAATACATGAACAGGGAAAATGTTTTCAACAGGATGTATTTTAGCAAGTATCTTAAGAAGTGACTTTGAATCCTTTCCTCCAGATAGTGCATAAATTACCTGTTCATTTTTTTCCAGAAGTGAATATTTTTTTATTGCTTCTGAAGTTCTGCGTAATATGAGTTTTTCAATGTTCATAATGATTATGAAACAAAAGCGGAAAGCAATATACTTTCCGCTCTTATTTATTCTATAATATTTAAAACCTTTTTCAGGTTATTATGCTGAAGCAGTATGTTCTTTAGAGTTACAAGCTTCCTTTAAAACTACAGCAAGTCTTTTCATTCCTTCAACAATATTTTCTTCATTAGCGTTGGAAAAATTAAGCCTTAAACAATTATCTCCGCCGCCATTTGGATAAAAAGCAAATCCAGGAACAAAAGCAACTTTCTTTTCGACAGCTTTATCAAGAAGATCCTTTGTATTTACATGCTCTGGTAATTGAAGCCATAGAAACAGTCCACCAAGTGGATGAGTATATGTGATTTCTTTAGGAAAATGTTCTTCAATCATTTTTAACATAAGATCTCTTCGTGTTTTATAAACGGCTTTAATCTTTCTGATATGAGATTTAATCAGTCCACGTTCACAGATATCAGATGCAAGATATTGTACTAAAGTTCCGGTATGGAGATCAGCACCCTGTTTTGCCTGAATCAGTTTTGCAGTTACATCACTTGGGGCAACAATCCATCCTAATCTTAATCCTGGAGCGAGTGTTTTTGAAAAAGTACTTAAATAAATAACATTTTCCTTATGTAAAGCGATTATAGGAGTGATATCTTCTGCTTCATATCTTAATTCGCCATAAGGGTCATCTTCTACTATAAAAACTCCATATTCGGCAGCAAGTTGCACGAGTTTGTATCTACGGTCAATTGTTAATGTTGTACCTGCAGGATTATGAAAGTTTGGAAGTATATAGATAAATTTTGAATCTGGATTATCTTTGAGCGTTTGTTCAAGGCAGTCCATTTTCATACCATTTTCATCCAATGGGACTGTAAGATATTCTGGGCCATAAGCATTCCAGGCCTGTATTGCACCAAGATATGTAGGGCAACCAGTTATAATTTTATCGCCTTCGTTAATGAATACTTTTCCAATTAAGTCAAGTGCTTGTTGTGAACCATTTGTGAATAGTATGTTATCTTTTTCAGCTGGGACGTCATATTTTTTCATGGATTCTGCAAGATAGCATTTTAAGGAGGGAAGTCCTTCCGTTGGGCCATATTGTAATGCTTCCTGTGAAAAATTTTCCATGACATAATCAAAAGCGTCATTGAAATCTCTTACTGGGAAAAGCTCTGGTGCAGGTAATCCGCCTGCAAATGAAATCATTCCTGGGACCATTGTAATTTTTAAAAGTTCTCTGATTACAGAACTTTCCATTCTGGTTGTTCTTTTGGCAAGGCTATTACTCCATTTGGTTGTATAAGTACCATTAAACCTACTGTGTTCACTCATTTTAAATCTCTCCCTTTTAATAAAAAATATTATATCTATATTATGCCTATAGTTTTCGTTGGAAAACTACTCAAGAATGCTTATTTCTAAATAATTTCAAATCACAATCTACCATTTCCTTGATCAGGCTATCAAGTGATGCAGTGTATTTCCAACCCAGTTTTTCCTTTGCTTTACTGGCATCGCCGCATAATGTTTCAACTTCTGCAGGACGGTTAAATTTTGGATTGATTACAACATATTTTTTCCAATCCAGTCCAACATATGAAAATGCTTTTTCGCAAAATTCTTTTACAGAATGATTTTTCCCAGTTGCAATAAGGTAATCATCGGGGGTTTCCTGTTGAAGCATTTTCCACATTGCTTTGACATATTCTTTTGAATGCCCCCAATCTCTCTTGGCATCGATATTTCCTAATTCTAATTTATCTTTAATTCCCAGCTTGATCATTGCAACATGGGATGTAATTTTTCTAGTAACGAATTCAAAACCTCTTCTAGGTGATTCATGGTTATAAAGTATTCCGCTACATGCAAAAAGATTGTATGCCTCACGGTAGTTTTTCGTAAGGTAAAATCCTGAAATTTTTGATATTCCGTATGCACTTCTCGGATTAAAAGGTGTATTTTCAGTTTGAGGTGATTCTTTTACATGGCCAAACATTTCGCTAGAGGCAGCGAAGTAGAATTTTGAATTTGGTATAAGGTCTTTAACCGCCGAAAGAACATAATGTGTTCCGTTTATGTTTGTATTCATAGTTGAAAATTCATCTTCGAAACTGTAAGCAACATAACTTTGTGCAGCAAGATGATATACTTCGTCGGGTTTTACATTTGAAATAACTTTATAAATACTGGGAAAACTTTCTAGTGATCCAGGGCATAAATTGAGTTTATCCTTGAGATGGAGTATTCTTTTCATCCTGTGAGTTTCATCCTCAAATGCTACTCTTCTGACAAGCCCGAATACTTCATAGCCTTTGGTAAGAAGATATTCCGCTAGGTAACTGCCATCCTGACCTGTAATTCCTGTAATTAAGGCTTTCTTTTTCATAAATTTATTATAATCTAATCTTAATCTGCATGTCTATATTTATTAACCAATTATTTTGTGTTTATAAAGAAAATTTAGCCATAGATAAACACAGAATTTTAAAAAAATTACCACGAAGGAAATAAGAAAAAGAGAAAATTAGACAGGATTAACAAGATGAACAGGATTAGAAATATTAAAATATAATGGGAAATTATTAATATTAAATACCAATATAGATTGGGTAAGAAGTACTTTAATTTTATTTGATGTTCAAAAAAATTCACAGTACCCTGACCCGCTATGACAATGCGATGCATATAAAATTTATCAGTGATTATCTGTGAATATCTGTGGCTCAATTTTTTTATTTTCATGTGGTATAATAATCATATGAATACAGCCAGTGTACTTATGTATTTTGTGACAACATTGTTCGCAACTCTGATTCCATTAAATGATTTTGGAATGAGGGCTGATGTTTATTTTGAGAATAAACCATTCAGGATTCAGTGTGAAGTGGCTAAAACACAATATCAACAACAGAAAGGTTTAATGTATCGCAAAAGCCTTAAAGATTATAAGGGGATGCTTTTTATTTATGAGAAGGAAGAAATATTGACTTTCTGGATGAAAAATACTTATATTCCATTGAATATTGTTTATATTAAAACAGATCTTTCAATTGATAGCTGTCATTATATGAAACCTCTTAATGATAAACTGATTTATTCATCAAAAAAGCCTTCCAGGTATGGTCTGGAAATAAATCCTGGGACATTCAATAAATTGATGGTAGGGGAGAATGATTCTGCAATCCTGGAATTCAAATTATTTTATAATCTACTGGGCCAATCAATAAATGGTCTGGATTTTATATTTCACAAGTGATTGAGAATTCCAAGATTCGCTCATAAGATAACTCGAGTTAGTTTTCTCTTCTGAGAAATAATACCATTCCGATTAAGAAAAAAATTAGAGAATACATACCGTTCATCATAAGGAGATCGGTATTAACTGGAAATGTTGATATAAGACCTTCAATATAGCCCTTTATCTTGTCATAAGAATTGACAACTGTAGTACTGTTTGTATAAGTGTAAGGTGCAATTTTTTTTGCCAGCTCGCCAAATGCGCTTACTTTGTTTCCGGCATAAAGGACAGCATCTGCAATTTTCATCATAATATAGACCATGATTGATAAGGATATTGTGATTTCAATAGATGGTGAAAAAGATGCAATCAGGCTAACAAATGCAATATATGAAATATCAAGTACAATAAATGTAAGTGCAATTTTCCACATCGAAGAAAAGTTGACAATTTTAATGAAGCCATGATCGACAGTATATAAAATCAATCCATTTAACAGCATAATCATATAGCCTATTGAAATAGAGATTAGGTAGAAAATTATTAATGATGAAAATTTATAGAAGAAAAGCCAACAGCGTTTTACTGGCTGGGTAAGAAGAAGTTTAATTGTGCCGCTGGAGAATTCTTTTGAAATCATCTCGCCAATGATCATACTCATGAAAAGTAACGAAGCCAATGAAATTGAATAGATTTCGGCAAAAAAAGTTAATGAGATTGCTTTTTTTGCTTTTTCGCTATACATCATGCCCATTCCCATTGAACCTTTGAGTATTTCAGACTTGAAGGTTATCAGATACAGGGTGATCAACAGAACGATTATTGGAATAAGATTCATACCAATAATCGCAAGATATGATTTTTTGAGTTTGCTTAATTTATATAGTTCAGCTTTTATAAAATTCACTGTTTAGGATCCTCATTTTCAGTAGCTTTGAGAAAAAAAGCTTCAAGACTTTGTTTTTTTAATGACATTTCGATTAGTTCAATATCTGCCATAACCAGTTTTGTTGATATCCTGGGTGAAGTTCCATTAACAGCTTTAACAACGACCTGCTTCTGATTATTTATCTCAATATTTTTTATTTTATCCATGTCTTTAAGTATCTCTAGTGATTTTTCAGGATTATTTGTAGTGATAATTATTGTTTCCAGATCTTCCATAAGCAGTTCATCAACAGTACCTGATGTTATTTCTTTTCCATCATCAATGATTACAACATAATCACAAAGTTTTTCAACCTCATGTAAAATATGAGATGATAGAAAAAGAGTACTGTCCTTATGATCATAATCCTTCTGGATAAGTTGTCTTACCTCGGCTTGACCTTTTGGATCAAGACCAGAAGTTGGTTCATCCAGCATGAAAAGTTCTGGATCTACGAGAAGTGATGCTGCAATACCAAGCCGCTGTTTCATTCCGGTAGAATAATTTGAAAAGGATTTATCTTTATCATCAAACAATTCAACTTTTTTCAGTACATCATGAATTTTATCATTGCCAATATTTCTTATTATACTTATTACTCTGAGATTTTCAAATCCTGTCATATAATCGTAGAAATTAGGTTTTTCAACAAGGCTGCCAACTTTTTTAAGTATACTGTCATAGTTTCCACGGACGTTTTTATCAAAAATAAAGGAATCCCCTTTGTCTGGATAATGAGTGTTCAAAAGGGCTTTTATAGTTGTTGTTTTTCCGGAACCGTTTTTTCCTAGAAAACCGCATTTCGCTCCGGTAGGGACATTAAATGACAATCCTTTCAATGTTGGAGGAGGTTTTTTCCCGAAGAGACTTTTCAAGAAAAAATAAGGTATTTTAACAAGGCTCCAGGCATTTGTTATGCTGAATTTTATTTTATATGTTTTAAAGAGCGATTCTACCCTTATTGCAATATTATTATTTTCCACAATTATTGTACCTGATAAGATTTTATCAGAATTATTATGATTATGTACAGGAATTATTAGGGGGAGGTTTTCATCATTTCACTGGTAAAACATAAAAGAAAATTGAAATGAAATGACAAAAACTACCAATTAAAACGAAGATATGGAAAAGGGCATGATTGAATTTTATTTTTGAAATACTATATAAAACAGCACCAATGGTATATGATATTCCTCCTGTCAAAAGCCAGAGAAATCCATTAAAAGGTAAATTAGCAATTACAGGTTTTATTACAAATACAATTGCCCAACCCATTAATATATACATTAAAGTTGAAAGTAAATTATATTTTCCGGTGAAAAAAATTTTTAAAACTACTCCAGTTAAAGCCAATCCCCATGCAAGACCGAAAATCACCCAGCCTAAAGTTCCGTTCAAGGTTACAAGCGTAAAAGGAGTGTAGGAACCTGCGATGAGAACATATATAGAAGCATGGTCAATTATATTCAATTTTTTTCTCAATTTTGGATTTTTAGAGCTGTGATAAAAGGTGGATGCGGCATATAAAATAATTAAACTTGTCCCGAATATGCTGAAACTGACAATATGCCAGACGTTTCCATATAGACTTGAACGCGTAACTAGAAGCACCAACGCAACAATACTTAGGACGAGACCAATAGCATGAGTAATGATGTTAATCTTTTCCTCTAATGGAGAATATTGTATATTCATATTAATTAAAAAAAGTCACAAGTCTGCCATCAATTGAAACATTTGAAAATCCGATTTCCTTTTTTATACAATGAATTGTATTTCTATGATAAATAAATATATGAGTTGCATCATTGCGATAATACCATTTATGGAAGTCGATGCTTTTATCATAAATATCAGTCATGCAATATAGCTTTCCATTTGGTTTTAATAATTGTTTTAACAAGCAGAATTCTTTTTTTGGATCATGAAAATGTTCCATAACTTCACAACATGCAATATAGTCATATTTATTTTTCAACAGTTCTGGATAATCATGAAAAAAAGGGTCATATTTTCTAATATTGAAACCGTTATCTTCCAAGACCTTTGATATTACAGGTCCTGTCCCTGCACCGAAATCAAGACCTACATGTTTTTGTGTGAAATCTCTCAGAATAGAGGCTGTGATGGGAAAGACAAACTTTTGATAATTTTTATCTTCCACATCATTATTATGTTCTTTATAACGTGCTTTTTCGGATTCAGAGTCCAGTACAAGACTTTTATCAGGAAAAATTCCAAGGCAATTATTACATTGATGATACAAATTTTTTTTGTACTGATAGAATATTGTACTTTTGGAATTGCAGAGAGGGCATTGATTTTCCATATGATCAAAGTTTAACCCGGATGTTGCATGAGCGATCTTTGAAATTTTCTGCATCAGCCTATACCTGCGACGCACAAAAGTGCGACTCGGTATATCCTGAATTGAAAATTCCAAATCTCATCTCATGCAACATCCGGGTTGGGATTGTTAAAAATACAAAGAGTAACATCATAATATTGTAAATTATATAGCTTAATAGTATATCGAACAATGGTTTTGAAAAAAGCACCAAAAATGATGAAAGATTCGGGTTAGTCATTTTCTGATAAAATATTTTTGACACGACCGACTATTCCTGATTCCAACATTACCTTAATTCCATGAGAATGTTTTGGTGAGTTAGTAAGGATTCTTTTAACGACTCCGCTCGTTAATTTACCTGATCTTTGATCATTTTTCTGAACAACCTCTACATTTGATCCTATTTTAATATTGCTTCGATTCTTTCCGCTAGGTTTATTATTTTCCATTTGTAAGTCCTATATGAATTGAGCCGATTGTTTGAAAACATCTGCACTCCAAACAATCGCTCAGCTCCTATTATTTTATTAAACTAGATTCTAACAGAATTTATAAGAAAGCGTATTATTATAAATTTTTCTGTTCAAAATCAATAAGCCATTTTTTTCGTTCTAAACCACCGCCATATCCAGTTAATGTACCATTTTTACCAATAACCCGGTGACATGGGATAATGATAGCAATACGATTACGTTTATTTGCTGAAGCCGCGGCTCTAACGGCTTTAGGATTATTCAGGTTTATTGCTTGCTGTTGATATGATATTGTTTCTCCATATGGAATTTTCTTCAAAATATTCCATACTCCTTTTTGAAATTCTGTTCCATATGTATCTAATGGGACAGTGAATATTTTTCTGTTTCCGTTGAAGTATTCTGATATTTCCTGTTCCAATTGCCTGAGGTGATTATTTTCCTCAGGTAAAATAACAGCATTAAATCGTTTACAAATGTCATTGAATTCGGTTTCATGTATTTTGCAATTTGTAAATTCAAATAAACATACTCCATTAGAAGTTGCACAACCAGACATTGAACCTAGTGGAGTCATGAACTGGGTAATATTAATAATATTTTTAATATCTGTTTTAGTTGGCAATTGCTTTTTCATAGATTAAAGGTAACATAATAATTATTATTAACACTACTAAAAACTATACAAGTAATTTTTTAAAGTACTATATATTATTATATAAGCCTCAGATATTGACGTTGTTCACAGTATGACTTATACTGGTGATGTTTTAAATGTTTTCACACTTTCTAGGAGGAAAAATGAATAAATTAACGCATATTGATGATGATGGCTCAATAAAAATGGTAGATATTTCTGAAAAAGAGATTACGACAAGATTTGCACGAGGCTGTGGAAGAATTGAAATGAGTCCAGATACAATGGATATGCTTGTGTCGGGTAAGGCTAAAAAGGGTAATGTTTTAGAAACTGCTAGGCTGGCAGGAATTATGGCAGCTAAGAAAAATTCAGATCTGATACCGCTATGTCATCCAATTAAAATCAAATGTGTGACTATTGATTTTGATATTGTTCCTGAGAAAAATTTTGTTGATGTTTTCTGTGAGATTAAATGCAGTGATGCCACAGGAGCAGAGATGGAAGCGTTATGCGGAGTCAGTATCGCATGCTTGACGATATATGACATGCTCAAAGCTGTGGATAAGGAAATGGTTATTGGAAACATATGTCTACTTGAAAAATCAGGTGGCAAGACCGGACATTTTATTCGGAAATGAAGAAAAGATGATTCTCGCGCAGAGAACGCTGTGAACGCAAAGTTAACACCAGCTAGGGTCAGAAGGACTTTTGTTTAGCT
>DAOVTB010000234.1 GCA_030633305.1 Candidatus Muiribacteriota bacterium | reverse complement strand
CTCGCCACCTCTTCCGCAAAATACCATTTTAACGTTTATTAAAAAATAATATTAACTACAATTTAAAAGTAGCAGTGCTACCTTTAACACTTGTTTTCACCTCAAGCCTTGCGTCAATTCGATCTTTTAATTCAGGAACATGAGAAATTACACCGACTAATCGCCCATCCTGATTCAGATCAATTAGTGTATTTACTGCAAAATCCAGACTTTCAGGATCAAGACTCCCGAATCCCTCATCAATAAAGATTGTGTCCATATGGATTCCACCAGCGTATTGTTGTACAACATCTGCAAGACCTAACGCGAGCGAAAGAGATGCAATAAATCCCTCTCCCCCCGAAAGAGTTGAAACTGGCCTGCTATGTCCAGTGTATTCATCATAAATCTCCAGATCAAGCCCAGCGGTTCTCCTGCTGTCAGTAGATTCTGAAACTCTATTAAGACTGTATCTATTCTGACTCATCCTGATGAGTCTTTGCGAAGCAGAAATCAACACATCATCTAGTAAGGCGCCTAGAACATATCGTTGAAAAGCAATTTTTTTGAAGTTCTTCCCATTTACAACATCTGAAACATGCTTGTATAGAGAAAAATCTTTATCCAGCTTTTCTTTATCTTTCCCCAGTTTTTGAAGTTGATTTTGAATCGTTACAATATGCTTTAAAGCAGAATCCTTTTCTTTTTCAAACTCAATTTCCCTGTAAAGTTCTTCTTTAACAGCTTTTAATTCATCATCCAATTTTTGAAGTTCTGGTTTCTTTAACCCTGCAACCGCTTTATCTGCTCTTTCGAACCTGCTTCTTGCTTCATGTAGTGCTTGTTGAAAGCTTTCAATTTCTATCTTTAAATTATCTACGGATTCCTGGGTTAAAATATTCTTCTTGAATTCTTCCTTATTTTCAAATCCTTTTTCTTTCAACTCAGAATCAAACTCCTCAGTCAAATTTTCAAGTTTTAACTCTGTATCCTTTAGATCTTTTTTAAACAATTCAATTTTAGTCAACAATGAAGAAGACTTTTTTTCCAGTTCTGTCACCTTATTTCGTGATTTTTCATGTTCTTCATTAATTTTTTCACGCTTTGCTTTCATCCTATTCAATTCTGATGAAAGATCATCATTTCCACGGTATTTTTCAGGTAAACCTTCCAGGAGATTAAGTAAAGTCTGATCTACTTTGATTTTATCATTACTTGTTTTCTGTAACTCAACTGAACTCTTTTCCAAATCATCTGAAAATTGTTGCTTCTGTATCTTTAATTTTTCAATTGATTTTTTTAGATTTTCAAGTTTATTTACTTCAACACTGGTCCTGTTAAATTCTATTTTCTTTTCATTTAATACTTCAGGGATTTTCACAGGATCTATATCCGTACTCGACACTAGATTATTTTCAAGTTCTTTTCTATAATCCTCATCTTTTTTTATTTCAGTTTCAAGTTTTACAATAACTACTTTGACTTTTGATAACTCTGTTTCTGTTTTTTTCAATTGTTTACGTTTGTTTTCAACCACTTTCCATTCAGGTATATTTTTATCTGATTTCGCAGGAGCAGGATGTTGATCTGATCCGCAAACAGGACATGCGTGACCTTCTTCTAATTCTCGAGCAAGAAAGTAAGCCTGTCCCTTCTTCCAATCAATTTCAAGATGCGAAATTTCATCTACCTCTAAACTTCTCTTCTTTACAAGAACATCATGTTTCTCTATTTGTAAAACCAGTTTATCTTGATTATCCTTTACCTTTCGGTTCAATTCCTTAATCTGTGAAAAAATTTGATCTCCCGTTTCAAGCTGTTTGATCAGTTTTTCCATATTTTTTAGAGTAATTGAAAGTTTCATTAAGTCATCATATTTCTTAATCTTCTCTTCTCTATCCTTTTTCAATGCCTCAATTTTGTTTTTTATACTATCATTCTGCTTTAGTGCTTTTTCCAAACTCCCTTTCAGACTTGTAATATCCTGTCTTAGTTTTACAATTTTAATGCTTTTATCAGAGAAAGATTCCAGTTCAAAAATATTTTTTTCGAAATCCTTTATTTCCTCTGATCTTTCATCGTACGATTGTCGAAGTTTTATTGCATTATCTAATTCAGTTGAGCATTCACCAGACTCTTTCTGTACTTCTTTTAACTCTTTTTTATTCTTTAGTTGTTCTTCTCCTATTTTAAATAAATCATTGTATAAACCAGAAATTTTTGAAGCATTTAATGCTAAATTGTATTCTTTTTTTCTACATTTAATTTCAGTTTGCTTTAATACAAGAGCATCAAATTTCTTCTTGGATTCATCATGTTCAGAAAATTTTACAGCAATAGCCTTAGCGGTTGTGACAATTTCTGAAAGAGCCTTTTCAGAATCCTTTTTAATTTGAATGTTTTTCTTGAGTTTTTCAACATCTCCGTTTAATTCATTTTGCTTGAATAAAACTTCTTCAATATCCTTAGATTCAAGCTGATCAAACAAAATTGTTTCTTTTTGTTCAAGAAGGCCAAGACTTTCTGAAAATATCTTCGCTTTTTTCTTGATTTCTTCCTGTATTCTTAAAAAATGTTCCGTTTGAAAAAGAAGTTGGAGAATCTCTTCTCTTTTTTTTGAATCAGCGGAAAGAATTTCTCTGAATTTTCCCTGTGGAAGCATAATGACCTGCCTGAATTGATCGCTTTTAAATCCCAGAATTTCAACAACCTTAGCATTCACCTGAGTAATTTTTTTTTCCGCCAGTATCCTTTCCCCAGACTCCTGAGTTTCATCTTTAATCCAGAGAGTAGCCGTAGAACTTACATCTTTAAAACCTGTTCCACGTGCTTTCGGAACCTTCTGTGCAGGACTTCTGTAAATTCTATACTCACTCGTTCCAACCCTGAAATCCAGTTCTACTTCTGTAATATTATCATTTTCTTCCCAGTGACTTCTTAATTCTTCCCCATTTCTATCTGCTCCAGAAGTATCTCCATATAATGCATAACAGATTGCATCAAAAATTGTTGTTTTACCACTTCCAGTCGGACCATGAATCAGAAATATTGTTTTTTCCTTAAGTAATGTAAAATCTATGCACTCTCTCTGTATATAAGGACCAAACGCCTGCATTGTTAATCTAAGTGGCCTCATTGTTTGGATTCCTCACAAGTCATCAATTCTACAGCGTCTATAAAAACCTGTTGTTCATCTTCAGTAGCAGCTTCACCGGTTATATCCTGATAAAATATTTTGAAAAGTTCAAGATCTCCTACCTTCCTGTGGTCTATACTTTTTTTTGTAATAGAATCACTGATGAGCTCTTTTCTTTCAATATGGATGATATTCGGAAATACTTTTCTCAATCTGTTCATAGAATTATAAACAGGGCCTCTATCAAGAAGGCAGACTGTCATATAATCTTCACATTCAGATTGTTCCAAAAGATCAGAAAATAAGCCTTCTATTCTCTTTAGATCTCGTCTGGGATTCAACGAAACTTCTTCAATACTGCAAGCCCCGTTTTCATCCATTTCGATACAGCAAATTGATTTCCTGTGTTCTATCTCTGAAATAGAATACTTCATTAAAGATCCTGCATATCTTATACTTTGATCCTGCACTTTTTGTGGTCGATGTAGATGTCCAAGAGCTGTGTAATTAAAACCTTTCAGTATAGCAGGATCAATAACATCTGCACCACCAACACTCAAAGGCCGTTCTGAATCCGATCCGACGCCACCCTGTGTAAACACATGCCCAATCATTACTTTCCTGCTGGATTCGGGATGAGATTTATTGATATTTTCTATAATTCTACAAAGCCCATCCTGCTGATTTTTTATATCTTTATCGTTAAAAATATTTCTAAATGTATCCTTATCTACATATGGAACCGGATAAAAATATACATCTCCCCAATCATCACTAATAGTAACAGGTTCAATATTGCAACTTATACTTCCACGTATATGTAAACCCTGTTGTGCAAACATCTTTTTCCCAAATTCAAGTCGGACAGGATTATCATGATTACCAGAAACAATAATAACTGGAATTTTCAATTCATTACGTATAACAGAAAGATGATCATTCAGAAGCTCTACCGCTTCAACAGGAGGAATCGCTCTGTCATATACATCACCAGCAATAATATAAACATCCGGTTTAAATGATTTTGCAAGTTCTTCAAGTTGTGAAAGTAATATTGCCTGATCTTCTGTGAGATGAACTCCATGAAATATTCTTCCTAAATGCCAATCTCCTGTATGTAAAATCTTCATAACAAATATAATAACCTACGAAGAATGCAAAAGAAAGAAGATTCTCGCGCAGAGAGCGCTGAGGACACAGAGAGAAGAAATAGGTCACACAAAGGCACTAAGGCACAAAGAAAAGAAAAAATTTTTATGCGCCAAACATTGTATTGGGAAGGAAAAAAGTTAATATTAAATAATAACTCATTTTATTTCCAGTAATTAAAACGGGAGGGTCACAGACCCTCCCCTACAATTTTATTTATTTTATTTTTATTCTAACATTTCTGCGTACTGAATTACTTTATTTTACAAGGATGAATGTACACATTTCATCTGGAGAAATACCAATCTCGGTTGAATCTGCACTTAAAGTAGCACTCAGCTTTTCCCATTTTGAAAGAAGTGGTACATATTTAAATACTTCATATTGCTCAAGGCTATTTTCTGATTTGCAGGTTATTCCAACACTACTGGCTACAGATACTTCCACACCTTTATTATCAAGACATTTTATTGAATACAATTCACTGTCTTCAAAATTTGCAACTTCAGGTAATCCATCTTTTCCAAAGGTATCTAACTCAGGTTTTGAAGCAAAAACATATCTAACAACTTCTTTTTCAAAACTAATGTCAAATTTCAATGAAGCTGATTCCGGAAATTCCACTTCAAGATCATAATCTTTACTTTTTTCTGAGTTAAAAAATATCATCCCACTGTTATCTTTTATTGTAGCAAAATCATCATCACTCATATTAAAAGATACTAATTTATATTTTTTCAAGACAGGATAAAGATTGAAAATATTACTATTTTCAATACGTGACCAGGTGATTCCATCATCAATTATTTTCAAAGGGCCAACCTCTGAAACATCAAACTGCATACTTAATTTACCTTCGCCAGTCCAGTTGATTTCCAGTTTGAATTCCCCTGAAATACTGGAATCCTTTTTAAATTCGCTGGCATAGTCAATAACAGTGTCTCCCATTTCAACTGAGGTTCTCTCTTGATTACCATAGATAATTTCGCTGCCTGCTAGAACTACAGATTGGCTGAATATTTTCTGATTACTTTCTTCTTTCAAAATTTCAAAATAACCACCATAAGTCAATCCGTTAGAATCATGTCTATAATATTTCACATGATCCAGTTTTTTATTCTTCAAAACAAAGATCCTGCTATATGAATCTCCATTTATTATTTCTATACCATTGATGATATAAATCATCTCTTCGCCATCTGAATTTTCAAAATACCATTGTGTGTTCTGATTTAATGGCATTACATCGATGATTTTACAGACAGTTGCTGAATCACCTGTCCTATCATCAACCATTGGATCTGTCGAGTTGATAAATTCTTCATAATTACTGATTCCATCATTATCAGGATCTTCTGAAATATCATTACTGCTGAATGGATCCAACCCATTATCTATTTCCCATTTATCAGGAATTCCATCATAATCTGAATCAAGTATTTCCGAATCTTCCTCACCTTCAATATCTGATATCGCAACAGTTGATGATACAGTTGGCCATTGAGAAGTCTCTGAACTGTCAAAGATAAATTTCTGAGTCATTCTGTCATATAAAATACGAGTTTCATCATGCTTATAAAAATTGATTTCTGATACATTTGAAAATTCAATACCTGATGTTAAATCCAGTATTTCAGGAATCTGGAGTATTAAAACAAGCTTCTTTACTTCAGAGGCTTCCAGTGTAAAACTCCAATCTACTTCATTTCCTGAAAGGACACCATCTCCAGATGATATGCAGGAAATATAATTTCCATCAACATTTCCAAGCTTTTCAGTAAAATCAAACTTAATTGGAATACTAGAACCAGTAAGTGTTATTTCAACTGGGAGTATCCTTGAAGAACCTTCATTAACTATATGACCAATAGCATTTTCAATAATTTTTTTCCACATTTCTGGAGAGTTCTTTGATGAATTATTCAAATCCATTGTAAGTAATATTGTTTTTCCTTTATAAAAATTGTTTGTAACAATTACCGGACAGGAACTTTCTTTACCTTTCCTCTTTGCAAGAACATAACCTGAGGATTTTCCATCTTTAAGTTCAACAACCTTTATTTTATTAACAGATGTCTGAGTCATTCCAGATGTTGCTATTTCAGAATCAATTATATTCAATGTATATGAGTTTTTAGGAAGTGTTCCTAGAAATTTAACACCATAAATATTTTTATTTTTTCCCATAAGACCATCAAATCTGAAGGGATTCACTCCAATTGCATTAAAATGAATTCCTATCAGTCCATCTCCATTTTGAACTCTCACTAGAAGTTCTTTTCTCATAGTCATGGAATCTTTTCCACCAAGATTTGTTTCACCAGAATTTATTATAT
>DAOVTB010000231.1 GCA_030633305.1 Candidatus Muiribacteriota bacterium | reverse complement strand
TGGAATTCTAGTAGGTTTTGAGTCAGTTCTGCAGGAAGCGATGCAGGAATGTGATAAAGGAAATTTTACTACTGCAAGATACAAAGAATACGTCAAAAGATTTCACAAAGGTGGAATATCGATTCTCGGTTGTTTCGTACTAGGCTTTGATTGTGAAGATGAGTCAGTTTTCGATAAAACTATCAAATTTATCGATGAAATAGGGATAGATATTCCAAGATTTTCAGTATTAACACCATTTCCCGGAACCCCTCTATATGATAAGTATAAAAAAGATGGTCGAATATTAACTGATGACCTTAAATTCTTTGATACTGAACACGTTATCTTTAAGCCTATGAATATGACTCCCGAAAGACTGCAACAAGGTTTACATGAAGTCTGGCGTAAAGCATATTCATTGAAGAAAATTTTCCGAAGAGCCATGCGTTCTCCTGCAAACAAACTGTTTGCATTTGCAATAAATTCAGGTTTCAGATATTATGCAAAAAAAATCGTTGAAAGGAGTCAGAAAATATGAAATTGACAATCCCAGCCAACTGGCAGGAAGATTTTTTTGATAAAATTGATTTTTCAAAAGTCCATGAAGTTTATGGAAAACTCCCTGGTGATTTTGTTGGTGGCGGAAGGGCCTCAGTTATTTTCAACAAAGTACCACTTTCAACATTTAAAAATCATGTATTGAAAATAAAAGAAATGGGAATATCCTTTAACTATCTGTTGAATGCAACCTGCCTTGATAATCTTGAATTTACTAGAAATGGAAACAAGCAGATCAGAAAATTAATGGATATGATCTGTAATGCAGGCGTTGACACAATAACTCTTGCATTGCCTCAGCTTGTGAAAATAATTAAAAAAGCCTATCCACATCTAAAAGTATCAATTTCAACAAACAATATGGTAGACAATATCGAAAGAGTCAGATACTGGGAAGAATTCGGGATAGACAAAATCACATTGTCTTATACTGATGTAACTCGGAATTTCAAGGAATTAAAAAGAATCGTAAAATACAAAAAATGTGATGTTCAGCTTATATGCAATCTCATGTGCAGGCGGCACTGCCCTTTCCAACAACTTCATTCTAACTTTCATTCACACGCTTCACAGACTTCACATGTCAATAAACGTTTACCTATAGATTATTACTGCATCTTCTGTATTGCACGTATTTTTACTGACCCAATCGAAATTATCCGTTCCAACTGGATTAGACCAGAAGACCTACATATATATGAAGAAATCGGAATAGATCAGTTTAAACTTACAGAACGAGGTTTAAATACTCCTGATCTTGCAAAAATAGTATCTGCCTATACCAACAGATCATATGATGGAAATCTTTTCGATCTCATTCCGTCCATGTCCAAATACAAATATATTACTGATCCCAAACCAGCACATTTCCTGAAATATTTTTCAAGTCTTACAAAATTAAAGCAGAGTACACTTTTTAAAACAATTAAAACACTATTGAATATGCGTGAGTTAAAAGATTTTTACAGTAATTTCGGAGTAAGCATAGACAATAAAAAACTTGATGGCTTTTTAGAATATTTTAAAGAAAACCCATGTTCAAATACCATTTGTGAAGAATGTAAATATTGTGATAAATGGGCAGAAAAAGCAGTCACAGTTTGTGATAATGCAGATGATAGAATTAAAGCATTAAAACATATCAATACAATTCTTGATGATCTAACATCAGGGATAATGTATTAGTCTAAAATATAATAATAAAATTCATCATTCCATTATTTTATAATAAATGGTAACATATAATCTATGAGTGATACTATTAAATACAAACGACGAAAACATCGCAAAAGACGTTTATGGTATAATGAAAAAAATATTACAAGTTATATCTGCATAATTGGTGCATTTATTTTTGTCATATTATACTCTTTTTTTCTGATGTAAAACTACCGTCTTCAAAAGACTTCATTAAACAATTATTTCTATGAAAACAACGTTTATATATGTTGGGAAAGTCCAAACCTGGCTAAAACTGTTATTGAAAGGTTACATACCCGAATCAAAATATCTGGTTAGATATATTGTTTTTATTCTGACTGCAATAATTACAATTCCATTTAAATTATATGAAAAATTCAGATATGGAAACAGGCTCAACCAGCATAAGATATCAAGTGACCCCATATTCATTATCGGTCATATGAGAAGTGGTACAACCCATCTCCATAATATACTTGGCTGTGATACTAATCTTGGATATCCGAAATCATTTGATGCATTTGCACCTGAATTCTTCCTGAGTTCCAGATTTCTGATTCCTCTACTTCAAAAAATAGCTCCAAAAAAAAGAGAAATGGATAATATGAAAGTAGAAGCTTCCCTTCCACAGGAAGAAGAATTTTCAATATTCGCACTTTCAGAGTATTCATTCTTTTTCCACATGTTTTTCCCAAAAAATGCACAACATTTCTTCAAAAAATATAACCTTTTTAATAATTCCTCTGACTTTGAACGAATTCAATGGAAAAAAGTATATATGCAGCTATTAAAAAAATTCAGTTTCGCTTGTAACGGAAAACAACTTGTTGTAAAAAACCCAGTAAATACAGGTCGTGTTAACATGCTTCTCCAGATGTACCCAAATGCAAAATTCATTGTAATCAGCCGATCTCCGTATGAAGTCTATCTTTCTACCAGACACCTTTACAGAAAACTTCTGCCAATATGCCAATTACAGTCAATCTCTGATGAATTTATTGACAAAATGATACTGGAATTTTACTCACAACAAATGAAAAAAATGATTACTGACATAAAAAGCATTCCATCTAGAAATCTCGTTTCCCTTAAATTTGAAGAGCTTTTAGAAAAACCCGTTGATGAACTCAAAAAAATATATGAGAAGCTCGATATTTCTGATTTTAATAAACAGAAAGAGAATTTTGAAGGATATCTTAAAAAGATTAAAGGATACAAAAAAAACGACTATGAAATGTGTGCATCAGATATCGAAAAAGTAAATCGTAACTGGAAATTTGCATTTGAACAATTGGATTACACAATGATTACACCAGTTCAGTAAACTTGTACAAATACAGTTACACTTCGTGTATTCATATTATTTAGGGCGAACAAAGATTATTCAATCGCGAATTGAACACCAGCTGATAATTGCACCTGTAATAATCAAAACACAACCAAACCACAATTTTATACCGGGCATAATACTCAAGTATATGCATCCTATAAGTGTTGAAAAAAATGGTGTAAGGTAGGAGCTGAGAACAACAATTACGATATTTCCTCTTCTCATGGCAATATCCCAAAAAAGATAACCAAAGGCTGTTGCAAGCCCGAGAAGTATGACTTCTGCGATAACTTGAAAAGTCCAGTTTCCGGGTTCAGGAAAAATAAAAATAGAAATTAAAAAAAACAGGCCAGTTATCAATAGAAATAACGGAACAATACTTTGTTCTTCAGAATCACCCCATTTGCACGACAGGGTTGAATACAGGGACCATGTTACAGCAGCAACAAATCCTAAACCATACGCAAATGGATTTCCACTTACATTTTCCACAAGCGTTTTCCAGGAAAGTAATGCATTTTGAGTCAATACCAGAATAACTCCTGCGAAAGAAACAACAGTTGCAGGAAGCAACATAAGTGATGCTCTTTTAGATAAAATAAAAATAGATAATATAATAGTAAGCGACGGCCAGAGATAATTCACCAGACCTATTTCAAGCGCTTGCTGTCGGTTAATCGCCTGCCCCAATGCAACAAAAAGACTCAAAGTATATAGAATAAAAAGACTTCCACAACTGAAAATATATTTCTTTGAGTATTTTCTAACAGCATTAAGAGGATTTTTTTTCTGAATAACTGAAAATGCTAGTAATAACAAACCACCTGAAATATAAACAGATGCACCTGCAGTTCTAGAACCAATGTTCTCAGATAAACTGCGGGCAACAGCAACAGTCATGCTCCACAAGAATACAGCAGCAAAACCATAAAAGCTATATTTGTTGATTTTCTGCATCTGTATTTTCTCCCGAACCAGTCAATCAATTATAATTGACTGATCCAGGTTTATTTAAGTTTAATCTTGAATTATTTTTTTACGGGTACTTCTTCTTTTTTTTCTTTTCGGCTTATCTCTATCGTATTCTATATTGGATCTTTTTCTATTACTAGAATCTGATTGTCTTGAAGAACCGCCCTTGAAATCAGCGTTTTTTAATGCAGATAAGAGTTCCTTCTCATATTTTTTATCAATTTCGACCTTTGTGTGATCCCTTCGAATATCAATTCTTCCGATCTCAACATTTTTCTTTTTTAACTGTGTATTGATCAATTCAAGTACCATAGCAGGTCTCATTCCGCCACTAGAACCTACATCAATCCGTACCTGTGCAAAGTCAACACCATCTCTATTTTGGAAATTTTTTCCACCATCGCGACCTCTATCTCTTCCGCCATCGCGGCCTCTATCTCTTCCACCATCGCGACCTCTATCTCTTCCGCCATCACGTCCTCGACCTCTATCTCTGCCTCTATCTCTTCCACCAGAGCTTTTGATTGTATTAAGATCTCTTGCTTTCTTGTATTTATCAAGAAAATAATTGAATTCAATCGATACAAAATGTTTGATCAATTCTTCTTTTGATAGGGACTCAAATTTCTCATAAATAGTTGGGAGATATTTAGCAATCATATCTTCGTCGACTTCTACATTACCGATTTTATCGATAAGTTTGTAAAGTTGCTTCTCACAAATTTCATTTCCACCTGGAACCATTCTGCGTTCAATCTTTTTACCAACCTTTTTTTCCAGAAGTCTGATTTTATGTTGTTCTCTACTATGTACTATAGTTACAGAAACACCTTTTTTACCAGCTCTGCCTGTTCTCCCACTTCTGTGGATGTATATATCAAGACTGTCCGGAAGATTATAGTTAATGATATGTGTAAGATCATCAACATCAAGTCCACGTGCAGCAACATCTGTTGCTACAAGAATCTGGAGATGTTTAGTCCTGAAACGGTTCATGACCTGATCTCTCATAAACTGTGACATATCGCCATGTAATGCGTCTGCATTGTATTTTTGTTCTATAAGTTTTTCAGCTACATCTTTTGTTTCAGCTCTTGTTCTACAAAATACAATTCCATATATGTTTGGATTAGCATCAGCAATTCGCTTCAGAGCTTCAAATCTGTCACGAGCATTTACCATATAGAAATAATGTTCTACATTATCAGCACCTTTATTGACTTTTCCAACCTTGATTTCAAACGGTTCATGCATGTATGTTCCAATAATTCGTTTGATTTCATGAGGCATTGTTGCTGAAAATAATAATGTCTGTTTGTCCTCAGGAGTATTTTCAAGTATACCATCTAATTCATCCTTAAAACCCATTGAAAGCATTTCATCAGCTTCATCAAGTACAAGCCATTTAACATCATTAATAATCAGTTTTCTTCTTTTGATCATATCAAGAGTTCGACCCGGAGTTCCAACTACGACCTGAGGTTTCTTTCTAAGCTCTCTCAACTGAGTATCTATACTTGCTCCTCCATATATTGGAACAACTTTGAAACCTTTAATATATTTTGAAAAGTTTTGAAGATCTTTAGATAACTGTATACAAAGTTCTCGTGTTGGACACAAAATCAAAGTCTGGACCTTTTTAGATTCCAAATCTGATTTTTGAATAATAGGCAAACCAAATGCAGCTGTTTTCCCTGTACCTGTCTGTGCCTGTCCAGTCAGGTCACTGGTTGATTCCATAAGATAAGGAATGGCCTTTTCCTGAATCGGTGTCGGTTTTTCAAAACCTAATTCTTCAATCCCTCTTAATAATTCTTTTGAAAATCCATACGTGTTAAAATCACTCATAATATTCATCCTTAAAATAATTATTTACAAGTCAATAAAATTTAACACTGGTTTCACAAGAACTACCTGCATAATATCCGCCCCGAATATTTCACAAGTATTTTCTTAAGAAGTTTAAAAGGAAGCCTTACCAAGGCAACGGTAAAAACTTTTGTTTTTGTCATATGCAGGTTAATTTCTAATGATTCGTAGGGGGCAATATAACACAAAAGGAGCATAAAAGCCAGTTGTTTTATTTTTTAATTCAGCATTGTCAAGGTTTTTCAGAATTTTATCATAAGAATTGACACATATTTTGTTTCAATGTATATTGTAAAAAAAGAGTCATTATTTTATGGTAGACACAGTTAAACAATTTTTAATATCATTGCCGAGTAAAAGTACTCAAAAGCATTTAAATGATTTACTTCTTACCCTTTTCATCCACGGAACAAGGCCTGAACCAGCGCCAGGTTTACATTTCACATTACTCTATCTCCCCAATCCTGTAACCGTTACAGATAGATTGCTTGGCAAGATTGAAAAGGTTATTCCAGAAATAGATAAAATAACTGTCAGGATAAAATCCCTTAAGCTGATATCTAATTATTTGATGATTTTTTTTGAAAAAGATCATATCCTAAATGATCTTCATGAATATCTTTTATCATGTCTGGGAAACAGATTTTACTGTGACAATCATCAATATTTAGACTGGTCTCCACATATGGTGCTTTCTGTTCTAGAACCTTCTCCCGAAAATGATTCTAAGACAATTGATTTATCAAGCAGATTAACTTCTGATTTAAAAGAAAATCCATTGCAATTCGATAAAGTATTATTTACAAGACTTATCTATGATAATTTTGAAACAGTCGGGAACTGGGTACTGCAAAAAGCTTAGAAATTGAAGGAGACTTTACTATGAAAAGTATTTTTATTGAAAAAAGCTTT
>DAOVTB010000199.1 GCA_030633305.1 Candidatus Muiribacteriota bacterium | reverse complement strand
CCTGAAGATGAAGCAATTGCTGTCGGGAAACAAAATTTTCCGCAGTTTTATGTAAACAACATGAGTTTTAATTTTTTGAAAAGTATTGCAACTAATCAGTTTAATACTGGAACTGATCCAGCAATATACAATAAAAATCTAGAACTGCCAGGACTTATTCGTGTGAATGGAACAAAAGAGCATATTGTCAACATTCCATGGTTTGGTGGAAAATCTGATTCAGGAACTATGAATCCATTTAGAAATACAGGATTACCTTTAATCATGAGGCAAAGATCCAATAGATTTTCTGTTACAAATGGTGATCTAAGTGCTAGTCTTGGAAGTCTTAATAATTTATTTCCAAATCCTAGTTATGCTGTGATGCCGCTAACAAAATGGCTTGTAGATTTTGTTGGAAAAAGTGTTACTGCCTTTGCGGCAGATATTGTTACAAAGGGCTGGAAACAGGCAATGATCAATGCCCTCGAAGTTGGAATAAGACCGAAATGTCATTGGGATTGGCCATGGGGAATTAAAGGCCTTTTTTTATTGACTGAAAAGTTTGATTATTATGTTGCAGCAGTTCCAAGAGTGAGTAAGGATCTTCCGATAATCCCATACACTGCTTCACCAACACATTTATTTGGAGAATATTCTATTTTGCCTACTATGAGTCGCGAGATAGAAGGGAATGTAAAGAAAAGATGGATTCACTGGTCAGGACAAATCATATATAACGATATTCCCCCGATTCCTCCAATTCCTGCTATGTATTTTCAAAATACCGAGGAAAGAGACTGGTACGAGTATAGTGTAATTGGAATGTGTCCTCCATATGAAGGGATTACAAGTGAAGATAATCCTTCAACAAGCTATAATGAACATGTTGAATTTAAACCTACAGATGTAGATAAACAGGTTCCGGGGCTTTTTGATTTTTACCAGTATGTAAAAAAAGCTGGACATTATTATAAAAATTATGCTGAATTCGCTATTGATGCAAAGAAAAGAATTGACCCAAAAGATGGTTATTATGTTCTTGAAGGTGTTGTTTTTGTTAAATGTTTGCCTAAAAATGATCCCGATTATTGTCCTTTGTATCTAGGTGGATTCAAGGCTTCAACTGATCTTAATGGTAATTTTACAAAATTTGAACCGAGTGATGTTGATATTAAAGCAACAACATTAAGTACTACACCTGATTATCAATGTCGATCACCGCTTAAGATTAAAGGAAGGGGAATGATTGTTACAAATGGAGACATTGTTATTCTTGATAGCGTTCTCCAAAAAAGGGATGAAGGTAATCCTAAAACAACTTTTGCTACTACTCTTTCACTTCTTGCAATAAGTCCTGACCCAGCTTCTTCAGCTCAAAACTGGCCGGTTATTCGCATGGGAAAAGGTCAGAACAAATGGGGAGCAAGCATACATCGGATTGAAGCTTCAGTTTATGCTCAGGGTGGTGTTATTACAGATGGAAATGTAATAATTCATGGAAATCTTGTTTGTGACAATTTTTCAACTGCTCTTTTACGTGCAAAAACAGATGATGAATTTCTTAAAGTGCAGTTTGATTCTAGGGAGACAAAAACAAGTCTTGCGTCGATTCATCCAACAAAGGGTAAATACGATTTTCGAAGATATTATGTGACAATTGGGGAATGGTTAGAAGATTTCCAATATGGGAGGAAGTAAGATTTTGAGAAAATATTCAACAGCAGGTCTTTCTTTACTTGAAATAATGATTGCGGCAGTAATTTTAGTAGTTGCATTTATTCCAGTTTTTAATATTTTTTCTCGAGGACAAAGCGATACGCTTGAATCAGAGGCAATAGGGATTATAACCCGACTTGGACAGACTGGAAGTGATGAAATCAATGCAATAACATATCGGGAGTTAGAGAAAGAATTACTTGTAAAAGAAGGAACTCTGGATTTAACCCAAACATATGAATTTAAGGAAAATCTAACTAGAACACAAATCAATCCCAATACTTATACAAATTATCCAATAAATAATATTTGTAGAAAACTTTTCGAATCTGCATGTGACGTAAGAACTGATTCTAAACTAAGGCCACCTACGATGTTGAGTCTTGAAACAACACTTGCACTTAGTCCGGGTGACGGAATAATAAAAGCAACTATTATTTTTAAATGGAAGCAGAAAAAAAAAGGAAAGCTTGTAAATCAGGAAGTCAAGGTTTCAACATTATCTGTTAAATTTTCAAGCTATTAAATTATTTAATTCAAATTTTATATTACAAAATATCCAGGCTAAAAGTCATCTGCTCTGCTTTGTAGTGATTTGGAACTGTTTTTTATGACACTAAGAATGCCAGGAGAAGTTACGACTTGTGATTGTTCCATTTTGATTTTTTTATCTTTAAATTTTTGAAATAAAGTTAGCTTAACAAAGATCTTAGCTTCATTTTCAGTTTCGATATCTATATTTCCATCAAGGTTTACATCATTGGTTAGAATAAATTCTTTAACATTATCTGCAATAACTCTGCCATTTCTTTTCAGGATACCCTTGATTTTATCCAGCTCATAAACGGCTTTTTTGCATGGTCCAGTTAAAGCATTACCATCTTGGCTTAATTCTATTTTATAACTTCCGGTTACTCTTGAAAATTTACCAGAAATTTTTACATAAAAAAGATTTCCGATACTTCCAGTTGTGGATGTGTCTGGACCATATGAAGAATTTATTGAATCGCAAACTTGAACTTTATGAAAATCTTTTTTGATAGCATCCAATGTCATTCTAAGTGCACTGGTCATAAGGGATTTTTTGGTTGTGATTTCTGCACTTTCCCGACTTTTGGTCATCATCTGAAAAGCTGCAATAGAGACAAGTGTAAGTATAACTGATGCTATTAAAATCTCAACAAGAGTAAAACCTTGATTCTTTTTCATAATACGCTCCAATAATAATATTTTAGAATTTACATATAAAATACACTAAAAGAGTTTGAACTTGCAAATAGGAAAACGGGTCAAAACAACCTTTGGGAAACGTGAATTTAATTTCATTGTTTCGATCGGATTATATTGCATATATAGAAGATATTGATTAAAATAGCATAAATAATAAATTTGGAATGATAATGAGAATTTTACTTTTTGCATTATTTTTAATAGGAATCACATATTTGTTGAAGCAACTATCACGAAACCGTCAATTGAATAAACTTGTTCAGAAAAATTCTTCGCGTCAGAATATAAAAAAAATCAATGAGTTCATGGAAAATTTTGAATGTTTAGAAATCGGAAAATATCGGGATGAGCTTTTAGATCTGTCAACGCATGATTTTGCATATGCATTAAAAAATCTTCCTAAAGATCAACGGGAACAGTTAAAGAAATGGTCTGAAGAACTGCTTTTACAGTATAATCTTCTTTTAGACCGATACTGTACTTTTGTTATTGATGAAAGAGTTTTGCCGTGGGAAATAGATGATGTTGTGTTAGCGTTTAAAATTGCGTTTCTTTATTATTATCTACAAGACAGAGTTACTGGTTCCCTGAAGAAGTCTTTTTTGTTTTTAGGAAGGTTTCAGAAAATTCGTTCTCCTGAGATTAAACTTCTTTTTCCTATTGATACCCCACTTATGCGAGATAAATTAGCAAACCTTGAAAATCTAGATTTTGAGACGTTGGAAGAAACTATCAATAATTCTGATGAGGAGACAATTTCAGTCCTGGCATTCTTTGTAGACAAGATCAACAAAACAACTTCAACTTTAAAGCAACAGATAGGACAGTATGAAGAAGAACTTTTTGAAGTTTTAAAGCAGGCAATTATCGAAAAAGCAGGTACCAGACCCAATAATGAATAATATTCACAGATATTTTAAAATATGTTTGTTAATTCCATTTTTTTTTGTTTTATCCCAGTTATATTCAGATGAATTGAAAATTAGCCTGGAAAAATTTGATAACACAGAATTTCCAACAATAAATTTTACTGTTTCAATAAGAGGAAATGATAAAAGTGAATTGAATTATAGGGATTCTGATTTTGAATTATTGGAAAATGGTATTCGTGTTAAGGATTTTAAACTAATTAACTCAAATATTGCATTGGATGCAGAAAAACAGCTTGTTCAGAGTCTAAAAGGACTAATTGGAAATGGTGCTAAGAATAAACTTCCTGGGAAAAGTGATTTATTTGTAAATTTACTGGAATTGCGTAATCAAGGAACAAAAAAAAATAAAATTTATAATGTGAAATATACTTCAAAAAGCTCACAGAATAGTGACAAGGAAATCACCATGCAGCTGATCGAATTAAAAAGTGGAAATGGAATATTGAAAAGATATAAGGCAGTGGTAACTGAAAAAAATAAAAAACAAGCAGAAAACAAAAAAAGACTGTTTATTCCCCCAGAAATGCCTGTTCCTGACATGAAATTTATACCCCCGGAAATGCCTGATATGAATTTTACACCCCCTGAAATTCCAGATTTTGGGAAAAAGAATGAAAATCTAATGAAGATTAACTTTCCAAAACCTCCAACAATGAAAACTCCAAACTGGAAATAGTAGAAGATTCTGTGGTAAAATCTTGTTTGTGTGAGGGAGCATATCATGGAAATAGAATGTTTTGGAAGGCATATATCATCAACTGAACATATGAAAAATGTTTTCAATATAGCTAAAAGAGTTGCGCCTACATTGGCAAATGTTCTTATTCTGGGCGAAACAGGGACAGGTAAAGAATTGATGGCTGAAGCTCTATATCTTCATAGCGATCGTGCAAATAAGGTTATGGTTTCAGTCAACTGTGCTTCGCTTCCGGCGTCGCTGATCGAGAGCGAACTTTTTGGCTTTAAAAAAGGTGCTTTTACTGGTGCTAATTCAGATTTTGCAGGTAAATTTGAACAGGCGGATGGAGGGACCTTGTTTCTTGATGAAATAGGAGATATGCCTTTAACGGCACAGGCAAAAATCCTTAGAGTGATCGATCAGAAAAAGATCACAAGGATTGGAGATACAAAATCCAGAGATATTGATATCAGAATTATCGCGGCCACAAATAAGGATATACAAAAAGAAGTTGACAATGGTGAATTTCGAAGTGATTTGTATTACAGGCTTAATGAAGTAACGTTACAACTTCTGCCTCTTCGACACAGAGAGGAAGATTTGCATTTGCTGGTTGAAGAGATCATCATGGAATTTAATCAGAAGCTGGGTAGAAATTTTAAGGGAATCTCTGTTGCTGCACTTGGAATATTCGAAAAGCATCAATGGCCAGGAAATGTCAGGGAATTAAAAAATCTCATTAAACGAACAATGCTTTTACATGATTCAGAACAAATCTGGGTTGAAAACCTTCCAATTACTCTTCATGGATTGAAAAATCATGATTCTGAAGAATTGGAATCCATTATTCCAAGAAGTGGTGGAAATTATGATTCTCTTGAAGAAATGGAAAAAAAATATATTATCAAAATACTTGAATTCACAGGTTGGAAAAAGAAAAAAACACTTGAAATCCTTAAAATCGGGCGTACTACGCTTTACGAAAAGATTAAAAAATACAATATTGTTAAACCTTCCTAAACAACTTTTTTTGTTCACATTTTGGATAATAATAATAAAATGTTCGCAATAAGAACAAAAACTTTGTTAATTCCGGAAACAGGACATTTTTTTTTAGATAAAAATGCTATTTCTTTTTAACAGGCTAGTTGGGGAAAAAAAAATAAAATTAAATAGGTTGGAAATGTCTTGATTTGACTTGCCTATTAATATATTAATAATAGGAGTTTGACAAAGTGTTGAAATGTTGACTGATGGCATGAATATTTCATATACGAAAGTAAGATAATTTATAAAAAAAATTGAAAGGAAATCGAAATGAAGACAAAAATAACGAGTGTTTTGATGACAATGGTTTTGATAACCCTTGCTACTACGGGGGGGCTAGCAGCTGCCGAATTGATTACAAAGTTGAATGCTGTACCGAATGCTTTTAATTCTGAAACATCAACAACTACTATTAATTATGAACTAAATCAGGCTTCAGGAGGAAATTACACAGTAAACGTTCGGAATCAGGACGATGTTTCTGTACGTATTTATGAAAATAACCCAATCGATGGTTTAACAGGAAATTTAGTTTGGGACGGAAAAGATACTTCTGGTGCTGCGGTGGTTGATGGTGCTTATACTATAGGATTCTCCACTAGCGTAAATCTTTCTGATGATTACCAGTTTGGTGGCATGTGGTGTTCGCCCGGAAGTGGAACCGGCCAGTTGTTCTATCCATGGGGAATTGCTATTGATTCAAAGGGGAACTATTATATAACTGATTATGCTAATGACAGGATTCAAAAATTTGATACCAATTGGAATTTTATTAAGATGTGGGGAACAAGAGGTATAGGATCTGGTCAGTTTTTTCATCCAACAGGAATTGCTGTAGATAAGGATGACAATATATATGTTTCTGAATTTGATAATAACAGGATTCAGAAATTTGATTCTGAGGGAAATTTTATTAATTTCTGGGGAATAAGAGGAGATTTACCAGGACAGTTTAAGAATCCTATGGGAATTGTAGTGAATAAAAATAATGAACTTCTTGTTGCTGATTACGGTAATGCAAGAATACAGAAATTCAGTTCAGCAGGAATTTTTATTTCAAGTTTTGGAACTCCAGGGACTGGCGGAGGTCAGTTTCAAGCTCCTGTAGGAATTGCAGTTGATCAGGACGCGAATATTTATGTAACTGATATAATCAATAAAAGAATTCATATTTTTGATTCAAATGGAAACTACAAAAGTGGCTGGATATTGGATAATACCTTTCCACAAGGAGTTGCAGTAGACAGTAATGGAAATATTTTTATTTCAGGATATTATGATGCTAATATAAGTAAATACGATAAATCTGGGAATTTATTGAAAAGATGGGGTAGTTCTGGAACTGGTGAGATGCAGTTAATGGGTCCATCTGGAATTGCAATAGATTCAAGTAATAACGTGTTTGTTGTAGAACGATTGAATCACAGGGTTCAGAAGTTTATTCTTCCTGTTGCTGAAGAAACTCGGGAATGCTCAGTTATTGTTGATAATATTGTACCCGAGATTGTTATTTCAGATATTCCTGAGTACACTAAAAATATTGTTGTGCCAGTGATTACGATAACTGATGACAATTTATCAAATCATGAAATCACAATGAACGGTAATGTGTTTGTATCTGGAACTCAGGTAACCGACGACGGAAATTATAAAATTAATGTTAGTGCAACTGATTCAGCTTCAAATGTTTTTGAAAAGTCAGTTGAATTTAGTATTGATACTTTGAATCCTGAAATAATTGTAACTGGAGTTGAGTCAGAAGGCATTTATAATACATCTATGAAAGCTTTAATCAATATTGTTGATGCAAATCTGATGACCAGCGAAGTGATTTTAAATGATGAAGTTTATGTATCTGGAACTGAAATATTGGAAGACGGAGAATATGTACTTAAGGTTGGTGCAGTTGATAAAGTTGGAAATTCCTCAAATTTAACTTTGGATTTCAGTATTGATAAAACAGCACCAGTTATTGTAGTTACCGGTATTGAAAATGGAAAAGAGTACAATACCTTGGTTACACCGATTATTGAAATTCAGGACAATGGTTTGTTTTCACAGGAAGTCACGGTCAATTCTGAAGAATATATTTCAGGTAATGCAATTGATGAAGAAGGAGAATATATCCTCCTGGTTAAAGCAAATGATACTAGTGGAAATATTTCTGAAATGGAAATCAGCTTTGTAATTGATAAAACAGCACCGGTTATTACTGTTGCTGGCGTCAACAATGGAGCTTATTATAATGGTACTGTCTCTCCAGCAGTTGAAGTTACTGGTTCGGAAAGTTATACTATCATGCTTAATGGAGCTGAATTTATTTCCGGCTCATCAGTAAACTATTCAGGAGAATATAAACTGCTTATTACAGCAATTGATACTGCAGGAAATGAAAGTGAATTACAGGTGGGTTTTGTTATTGATAATATTGACCCAATCATCAGCGCGAGTGGAGTAGTCGATAATGGGATTTATTCAAGTGCTGTTGTTCCTGAAATCAATATTGTTGAAAGCCATATTGATACGAAAACCGTATTATTAAATAATATTCCATATATTTCCGGAACAGAGATAAATCAGGATGGAAATTATAAACTTAATGTAGTAGTAACGGATAAAGCACAGAATATTTCATATTTTGAAATTGGTTTTACAATAGACACAATAGTACCTCAGATAAACATAAGTGGAGCATTAGAAGGAAGTATCTATAATTCGTCAGTATCTCCGATAATCGAAATAACAGATGAAAATCCTGGTACAAGTGAAATTTTTCTAAATGGTGAAACTTTTGTATCTGGAAGTGAGCTTTCGGTAGAAGGAAGTTATAAATTAAATGTAAGTGCAATAGATACCGCTGGAAACAAAAATACAGCAACTCTTAGTTTTCAGATTGATAAAACCGTTCCAGTTATAAACATTAGTGGTGTATCAGAAGGTAGTGTTTATATTGACCCAGTAACTCCGATAATTGATATTACTGATGCAAATCTTGAAACAAGTGAGATTCTTTTGAATGGAGAAGCTTTCATATCTGGTACAGTGATAGAAAAAGAAGGTGAATATGAACTTACTGTTTCAGCTGAAGACGGCGCT
>DAOVTB010000102.1 GCA_030633305.1 Candidatus Muiribacteriota bacterium | reverse complement strand
TTCAATGAAAAACTGTTACTTATTAAAAATACATATCAAAACGATTCAAAAAATCTTCGGGCTATAGGAAGATATGATTAAGCTGTTTTTTTATTGGTAAAATCAAATGTTACAGGTATTTTTCTGAGCATGACAAAAGTTTGTTATGAACTCTCTACCGGGAAAAAAAAGCTCCCAATTGAGAAATTTGAAAAAATAATCCTGCAACATGGAAATGGATATAAAAGTTTTAACTCTTTATTCAGTCACTTTCTGGAAATCATCCCTCTTACCTGGGAAACTCAGATACAACTTGCAAAAGAACATGGTGAAATCGATAAGGTTGCAAAAGAAGAGGCTAAATTTTCAGCTTTAAATTCTGTAAAAGAACTTTTCTATTTAGAATGTGAAGTTTTTACAAGAAAGGAGGGATGACATTTATGGATACACAAAAAACAATAATTTTGTTAAAAGCCCTGTCTGACAGCTCTAGACTTCTTATCTTGAATGCGCTAAATGAGAAAGATCAATATGTTGAAGAACTTTCTCAAAGACTCAATCTTGCTGCATCGACTATTTCTTTTCACCTGAAGAAACTTGAAATGGCAGAACTGATAAGTTCCAGTAAGGAACAATATTACACCATGTATTCAATGAACAGAAAACTTTTAGATAAAAAACTATCTGAAATACTTTTCGTAGATGATCTATGTCTTGATGAACAGGAAAGGAGGGTAAAAATGTATCGTGATAAAGTAATAAGTAGTTTTTTCAAATACGGTAAGCTTGAAAAAATACCTGTACAGCGGAAAAAGAAGCGGATAATCCTTGAAGAACTAGTAAAGAAATTTGAGTTTGACCGCATCTATAAGGAAAAAGAAGTCAATATTATTATTGCAGAGTTTAATGATGATTTCTGTACAATCAGAAGAGATTTCATCAGTGAAAAGCTTATGAAAAGAGATAAGGGACTTTATGAACGTATATGGAAAGAAAGTTAAAAGCTCAGATCACCATAAATCTTTAAAACTTTGCCTTCCCAGTCAACAGAAAGTTCTTTTCCGGGAAAAAAAAGCGGCAGGCGTTTCCTGATTTCAGCTAACAGGAGCTCTGTTGCTTTTTCCCGTTCTTCCACAGGAACAAAATCAAGCGTAGCAAACCTTGGCGCAATCACATATCCTTCACCCAATTCAGAACCAAATCCAAGGGAAAAATTGGATTTTATCTGGATAAGTCCGTCCTGAGACTTTTGAGATGTTTTTCCTCGAGGAGATCTTGTAGGATGCAAACAGAACTTTCCTCCATACATTTCTTCCAGAATATCATCAATTTCTCCGAGCATCTGATCAAGACTTCGTTCCCATTTATCAAGTGCAATTGAACCCATCATAATTCTCCAGCGTTAAATTTACTTTTGCGAGTCTGGATTATAACACAATAAACATTTAAGTACATCCTTAATTTTCAATATACCATCCTTTACAAATTTCCATTAAAGATATAGAATATTCAAGAATAATCACTCTATAGTATTCATTATTTTTGTGAGGATAATACAATGAAAGATATAACTATTCCAGAATTTCTTTATGGAACTGCATGGAAAGAAGATAAAACATGTGATCTTGTTTTACGGGCACTTAAAGCTGGTTTCAGAGGTATTGATACAGCTTGTCAGAGAAAGCATTATTATGAAGCGGGTGTTGGGAAAAGTCTAAAAATAGCCTATGAAGAAGGATTAGTTTCTAGAAATGATCTTTTTTTACAAACAAAATATACTTATATTATGGGACAGGATCAAAGACTACCTTATAATCCAGACGCTTCATATACTGAACAGGTCAGACAGTCTTTTATGAAATCACTTGAAAACCTGTGTACCGAAAAAATTGACTCTTACATCCTTCATGGGCCAGCGCAATTAAAAGTAATATCTGATATTGATATTGAAGTATGGCGAGAAATGGAAGCTATTAAAAATGAAGGATTAACTCAGCATATCGGTGTAAGTAATATCCAGATCAAACAACTTGAACAGCTGTTTGAAACTGCAAGAATTAAACCAGCTTTTGTTCAAAATCGATGTTATGCAAAATTCAAATGGGATTCAGACGTTCGAGCATTTTGTAAAAAAAATAATATTATTTATCAGGGATTCTCTCTATTGACTGCAAATAAATCAGAAATCAGTACACAGGCATTTGTGAATATTTGTGAAAAATATGGAAAAACACCTGCTCAGATAATATTTCGTTTTGCAAAG
Source organism: Candidatus Muiribacteriota bacterium (assembly GCA_030633305.1). Taxonomy (GTDB): domain Bacteria; phylum Muiribacteriota; class DAOVTB01; order DAOVTB01; family DAOVTB01; genus DAOVTB01. The sequence goes on along the minus strand of DAOVTB010000102.1, from coordinate 12,944 downwards.
CAATTAGGAATGCTTCCTCTAACAGGTACAACAAATGAGGAACATATGAAATCAGATCTTGATATCTATAACTTTGAATTAAATTCTGATGCAATGCATCTCATTGAAAATATTTCAACTCAGACCTGAGCTGAGTTCAAGTTAAACTATTTCTTTTCCAAAGGGCGAGAAGGATAGATTAAATAATTTCATGTGCTGCTGAGCAAATGGAATTCCAATAATCGTAATTGCACAAAGAAAAGCAAAAAATAGATGGGTTAATGCAATTACAATACCACCCGTACAAATCCAAAGAATATTCATTATAGTAAGTATTGTACTTGGCTCAGGATTTGTATTCCTTATTTCCTTTCCAAAAGGTAAAATTGCCAGAAATCCCAGTTTAATACATTGAATTCCAAATGGTATACCTATTATAGTACAGCAAAAGGTAATCCCAGCAGCAATATATTCAATAAATAGAACAATTCCACCACCAAAAATTATCCATAAAATATTACCCAGTAAACTCATAATTTCTCCTTTTTCCAAAGCTGTATTATAACATAATCAACTATTACATTCGACATAGTCAGAAAGAAAATTTGTCCAGTTCAGCTCAACTGATGTATAATATTGACCATGAACAAAAAAATATTACCGCCGGTAAAAGCGTATCAGGGAAATGCAAGCTTTGTCTTTGTAAGCTATTCTCATAGTGATATTGATCGAAAAATCGTTTATGGTGATATCAAAATGCTCCATGACAGAGGTTATAATGTATGGTACGACGAAGGGATTGAAGGAGGAGACAGGTGGACTTTAACTATTACAGAGCATCTAAAAAAAGCTTCAAAAATAATTTTATTCATATCTCCAAGATCCGTTCAGTCAGACAATATTTCCAGTGAAATAAATATAGCAAAAAATTCTAAAAAGCCTATTTTACCAATAATGATTGAACCAACCAAAATTGAAGGTACCGAAATCGAATATCTGATTGGTATGAGAAATATTTTGAATCGCACTGAAATGAATAAACCGACTTACATTCAGAAATTGAGACAGTTTCTAGATAAACCCGTCAAAGATACTTCACCACCTGTTCCGGTAAATACAAATTCTCGAGTGCAAAGCACTGGTTCTGATATTAATAAAGGTCTTTTGATTATGATCGCAGTATTACTTTGCGCGGTTTCTATATTGGGAGCATTATATTTTTCAAGTAATCAGCCTGTTAATAATAACTTTGCAGTCGAAAACATGACTTCTCATGAACCACAAATTAAAAACAATAGCTCTGATAATTCTAAACAAAAAAATGTTAAAAACAAAACAAATAAACGTAAATCAAAAAAAAATAATACTGCTTCAGAAGAATTTAAAAAAAGGAATCTTGAAATTTCTGTTAAGCGATCTCTCCAAAAGGCTGAAAATTTCATTCTGGAAGGAGATTCAAAAAAAGCTTTAAAAGCATGGAGAACAGCTACAAAAGCCTTGAGATTATCCAAAAAAAGCAAAATGTATTCTATAGAGGTAAAAAAAATCCGGGCAAAAATTAGAAAACTCGAGAATGAAGATAAGTATAAAAGATATTATGATAATGTTACAAAGTTTATGAATCAGAAAAAATTTAAACAGGCCCTTAACTACATAAAAAGATTACCTCCAGAATACTTGAATTGTAAGAATCTTAAAGCTGAAATTGAGAATAAAATTCAGATTAAAAAACTTTTGAAAATTGCTGAAACTGAATTATTAATACCTGATCTTTCCAGTGCTGAAAAGTATTATAAAAAAGTCCTCATAATAGACAGTACCAATGAAATAGCTTTAAATAAAATGAAGAGAATCAACCAGTTGTTGAATAAAAATCCATTGATTAAATTTAAAACTGTTGCTGATGAATTAATCAATGCCAACTACAGTAAAAAACAATATATTGCAGATGCAATTCAGGGTGCAGAAGGTTGTTTGATAATGAATGACTATTATCAAGCCTCTCAGTTTTACAAAGAAATCCTTGAAAAGTATCCTAATAACAGTAAAGCCAGAAAGGGTCTAAAAAAAGTAATAAAACTGGGGAAAAGTGATAACACAACTACCCATGCACTCGTAACGATTGAAGTATTACAGAAAAAATGCTCAGTTTATGAAGTAGAAGCAAATGGACTTGACGAAAAACTGCTTGGGAAAGCCCCTCTGGTTTGTAAAGTTTTTGAACCAGGAAAAAGAACATTTGTTTTGAGAGCTCCTGATTATAACTATAAAAGACTTTCATTGGATTTAAAAGCGGGTGAACATTTTCAGGAGACATACAATTTAAATAAGGTGAATGCCTATGGAAAAGTAGAGTGATTCTGTTAGTTTCAACGCTTTTTCTTCTTTTTCCGAGGTCTTTCAATCTCATCCCAACTCGCAGGATCCAATCGATAATAGAATTTTAATTCATCATATAATTCTGGATGTTTCTTCTGCATCTGACGAGATTTTTCAAAAAAGGCTTCTGTCGCACAGGAAAAAAATTCTGCGGGTTCAGTAGCACCATAAAAGTTAATCACAGCTTTTCTATTTTTTGATCTTTTTTTCTGGAGTTTCTCATATTCTTTACTTAGTACTTTCCCCCATGATTTATAGCAGCTTCTATTTTCAAGGATAGGACATCCATCAGCAGAACCATCTTCCTGATCAAGTTGATGGGCAAATTCATGAATCACAACATTTTCAGCATCAAAAGCATTCTTTGCTCCCCTTAAAGTATCATCCCATGAAAGCACTATTAACCCTCTCCCCCAGGATTCTCCTAATCGAACTTCATTTCCATTCTCTATGTGTACAAAATCACCGTCCATGTTTCCAAAATATGCTGAAGGATAAATTATTATCGAACTGAGATCATTATAGTATGAAGTTTTTCGATTCAATAAAAGTACACACGCCTGTGCAGCAATAGTAACCTTTATCTCATCAGTAAGCTCAAGACCTCCACAACCTTCAAAACTCTTTTCGTTCAAAAACACCTGTATATGCCCATGTAGTTCTTTTTTATACTTTTCTGGTATTACAGAATACATCGGTATATTGTTGATAATGTATTCTTCCCATTCAGGTGAAAATGGAAGATCACGGAGTCTTGAACGACGTGATTCTTTAAATAACTTAAACGCACTATAAACGCAAAATAATATTGCAAGAATGATTCCTATATTAGCCATGCCTTTTCCTTAATCATTTTTTTCATTATATCACAATAATTTATCTGAACTATTGATTTGTGCTCCCTATAGACAATATGAAAATTGTAACGTTAATATCTTATATGATAAACTATATTGACTACCATATGAGTTAAGTCAGGAGATAATAATGAAAATAATCATAACATTGATCTGTTTAATAATTTTTTATAATAATGTTTTACTTGGTATAGATATCGGAAAAGTAGTTGGCATAAGCGGCAATATGAACCTTTTCATGAAAGAGTCAAAAACTGATAAAGGGATTCTTTTGAAAAAGGGAATGCTGATAAAACTAAATCATTACATTCAAACCGGAAAAAACACAACCGCAGAGATAAATCTTAATCTTAATGGGATGAATACAACTATAAAAGTAAGAAAAAACAGCTTGATAAAAATTGTAGGCCAGATCAATAGGAAGAAAAAAAAGGGTGTATTTCTTTATTTTGGACGTCTATTTTCTCTTTTTAGCGGGAAAAAGAAAGGCCAATATGCAGTAGAAACATATAATTCTGTTACCGCAGTTGAAGGAACAGAATTTGAAGTTGGATATGATGAATTAAATGATCAGACGATATTACTGGTCAGCAGTGGAAAAGTAAAATTTATAGGAAAAATCGCAACAATACCTGGAATACCTCAAATCAAACGAGTAATAAAAAACCAAATATCTGTAATCGAAAAAGGAAAGAATATTAAAATATTTAAAGATCCTACTTCTGAAGAATATAAGTCGTATTTCAATAAATTGCAGAGAATTGAAAATTCTAAAACCGGTTTACTGCTGGAAGAAGAAAACAAGAATGCTGACGAAGTAGAGTTTGCAGGATTATCTCCAAACGAAAAAATAGACGGTGAATGTGATGATACAAATGGAATCTCATTTGTATTACAGCTTTTACAGAAGAAACGCTATGATGATAAGAGTTCAATACCACTTCAATCAAAGGCATATATCTGGATTAACGAGTGTAATTATTTTAATGAAAAACAATTAGTTTATAAGGGTGGAAAACCCATAGAAATCAAAAATCTACCTCGTGAGATTCATAAAGTCAACATTCTGTGCGGAGGGTATCAATCAGAATTTGATATCGATCTTTCTGAGGAAAACGGAAATAGATCTGTGGAAAAAGTATACTATATCGAATTAAATCTATATTTTGTAGACAAGGTTAAGGATGTAAGGCTTTCCAGAGAAGAAGTGTGTAGACTTAATCTTTCGCTTAATGACCAGAAATTATTAATTGCAAAAAAGGATAAATTACAGACTTCAGGTCCCGAATATCTTAATCTTACGAATTCTCCTGTAAAAACAGAACTTTATTTACCTTTAATTGAAAATAATTTCACAATATCTGTCAGTTCCAAAAAATTTGAAAGTACTTCGGTTGAAATTGAACTAGATGGCAATTCAATACCTCATTTAATAAGCCTTGATTTAAAAAAAGAAAAATAGTTTAATTTTACAGACTCGTTACAAAAGTTTTACTTTTCTTATGATATACTGAGTTTAGTAAAACTTCAGGAGGACTGTTATGAAAAAATACTTACTTCAAACAATTTCTGTAATCTCACTTTTCCTTTTAATAACTATCTGTTATGGCGCTTCAAGCTCAATTGGCGGAAGAATTTCAGATGCAAAAACTGGTTTACCAATAGTAAATGCTAAGCTATCTATTCAGTATTCTACTATGACTACTTCTTCTGACAAAAATGGTATTTTCTCATTCGATAATGTTAAAGCTGGTACATATAATATAACCTGTTCTAAAGCTGGATATATTTCCAGAACAAAAATGAAAATTAATGTTGTTACCGGAAAAGATACTCTTGTAAATTTCAGCATGCGGCTTTCTGGAAAGAAAAAAGTCAAAGTTGAATTGAAAGAGGCAGAATCTTTACAAGTCTATGACAAATCGATGCCAAGAAGACCAATGAAAATGAGAATGTATAAAAAATCAATGAATAGTTCTAGAATAGGGTCAAGGAGATCTTTCGGGCCAAGGGAAAACCATCCAGGACATAACACTGAACAATACAATCTTATAAAAGATAATGAATTTCTTTCAACACAGAAAAATCCACTTTCAACTTTTTCAATTGATGTTGATACTGCATCCTACAGTAATGTCAGACGGATCATTGGCGAAGGAAAATTACCTCCAGTAGATGCAGTAAGGATTGAAGAATTACTGAACTATTTCAATTATGACTATCCTAATCCAAAAGGAGAACATCCATTTTCAGTTTATACTGAAATATCAAAATGCCCATGGAATACAGATCACAAATTGGTACACATTGGGATTCAGGGAAAGAAAATAGAAACTTCAAATCTTCCTCCATCAAATCTTGTATTTCTTCTTGATGTATCAGGTTCAATGAATTCTGCTGACAAACTTCCACTTTTGAAAAGCTCTTTCAAACTTCTGGTCAAGTCCATGCAGCCAAGCGATACAGTTGCAATTGTTGTATATGCTGGTTCTTCCGGAACTGTTCTTAAACCAACTCCAGCATCAGATTCTGCAACAATAATTGCTGCACTGGATAAACTCAGAGCTGGAGGTTCAACTGCTGGCGGTGCCGGTATTGAGCTGGCATATAAACTGTGCAAAGAAAATTTTCTAAAAGCTGGGAATAATCGCGTTATTCTCGCAACAGATGGAGATTTCAATGTTGGTATAAGCAGTCAGGGAGCACTCATCAGATTGATTGAGAAAAAGCGTGAAGAAGGTATTTTTTTAACAGTCCTTGGTTTTGGAAGAGGTAATATTAAAGACTCGACAATGGAACAAATTGCAAATAAAGGAAATGGAAATTATGCATATATTGACAGCGTTCTTGAAGCTAAAAAAGTCCTCGTAAAAGAAATGGGTGGGACTCTTGTTACTATTGCAAAAGACGTGAAAATACAGGTTGAATTCAATCCATCAAAAGTCAAAGGTTACCGCTTGATCGGATATGTTAACAGAAAACTTGCTAATGAAGATTTCAATAATGATAAAAAAGATGCAGGTGAACTGGGCTCAGGTCATTCTGTAACTGTATTGTATGAACTGGTTCCAGCAAGTTCGGCCGAAAAACTTCCTGATGTGGATGAATTAAAATACCAAAAATTGATCCACGATCCGGATGCAAAAACTGTTGATGAACTTCTTACTGTAAAATTCAGGTACAAGAAACCAACAGAAGACAAGAGTATCCTAATCACTCAACCCCTGCTAGATAAAACTGTTGGAGTCGATAAAGTTTCAGATGATTTCATGTTTTCAGCTGCAGTTGCAGAATTTGGAATGGTGCTCAGAAATTCAAAATTCAAGGGTTCGTCATCATTTAAATCTGCTAAGGAACTTGCTCAAGGATCATTGGGTAAAGATAAAGAAGGATACAGAAAAGACTTTATTGAGCTTTTAGACAAAGTAATGTCTATAAAAAAATGACGTCGTAAGTCAAATGCAGGTAATATGACACTTCCTTACTGAAAAAACACTATATTCCATATGAATATTATAATTTGGAATAATTAAATTTTCATGTTGATATCAGTATGCTATAATTATGAACATAAAAAATTGATTGTGGAGAAAAACAATGATTAATGAAATAGAATTAATGTCAAACTATGAGTCAATGATATCAGAGCTTTATCAAAAATTTGCAGATACTTTTCCTGAACATTATGATTTCTGGAAAAGCATCTCTGATGAAGAAATTGAACATTCAAGCTGGATTATTACTTTATCTGATGATGTAGACAGCGGTGTGTTAAAACTTCATAAATCTGTTTTTACTGAAAAATTTAGATTTGAAACCATTGATAAATTGCGAGATCTTCTTAATAACTATTCAGATAATATTACTTTGAAAGAAGCATGTGATATTGCACTAGCTATTGAGCAGCACATGCTGGAAAAAGAATATCTTTCTCTATTCAGCGGCGGTCATGAAGCATTTGTTGAACTTACAGAAAACCTGGCTAAAGAAACACGTGAACATGTTAAACGCCTGATTATCTTTCGCGATAAAAATGTGAACCTTGAAAAAAACCATCAATAGAAGATAATCTTTATTACTTGTATCTGTGTTGAGCGATTGTAATAAATTGACAAGATTCAGTTATTCACTTTCTTCTGAATTATTCCTGTGTTTTTTTGCAAGTTCTCTTAAATCAGCTATTCTATCGTTTTCGTCGATGATCTCACCTGTTAGAACTTCAAGAACATCTTCAAGCGAAACTACTCCGGCAACGCCGCCATATCCGTCCTGAACAATAGCTAGATGTTCACGAGAATGCTGAAAGTGTTCCAACATTTTGTCAGCACGTTCATCAAGATCAAAATAATAAGGTTTTCTACAAAATTTCATCAGTTTAGTCTCTGATTCTCCCTTTGCCAGTGCAGATAACATTTCCACTTTCAATGCAATTCCTTTTACCTCGTCAATACTCTCTCCTGTAATAACAATCCTGCTATGACGGTCAGCCAGTATTTTATCTTTAGCATCATTTAATGACATCGAAGAAGAAAGGGATTCAATAATCGTTCTAGGAGTCAAAATATCTTTTGCAAAAGTATCATTCAACAAAAAAGCCCGTTGTATCAACAAAAATTCATCTTCCTCGATAACACCTTCCTGCTTTCCAATCCTGGCGAGAAGCCTGATTTCCATCTCATTGGTTGTCAGATTTGATTTTCCTGAAGTTAAAGGTTTTGTTAATATCTCAAGACACCATATGATTGGAAAAAGAATCCACGTCAAAATACTAATCGGATAAGCTGCCATTAGAGATATTGTCTCACTATATCTTTCACCAAGTGTTTTAGGAATAATTTCAGAAAATAGTATTACAAGTAAAGTCAGTATGCCAGATACGACTCCAAGCCACTGATTGCCAAGAGTTTTTGACGCAATCGAACCTACAAGAATACTGCCTCCAATACAGGTAAGATTTGTTACTATTACAAGCATTGCAATTGGACGTGTTATATTCAATTTAATTTTCTTAAGTATTTGTGCCCTTTTTCCACCCTTTTCAGCAAGTTGCCTAACTTTTATCTCAGAAATTGAAAACAGTGCAGCCTCAACTCCTGAACTGATTCCACACATGATAATCACTATTGATACAGATAAAATTAGCGCAATCACGCAACCTCCAGATTATGATTTGTATTTTTTTACATCAAAATGAAATATTACTTTGTTTTCTTCTTAAATCGGTCTACATTGATATTTTCTTTCTTAATATCATTGAATAATGCTTCCAGTTCTTCTTTTGTGGGTTCATTTACAGAAGAATCATTAGCCTTTTTCGATTCAAGGCTTTCAAATATAAAATTAAGATCAGTTCCATTAACTACATGTTCAGGATTTTTTGGAGCTATTTTTGTTTCTATTGGACTTTCAATTTTTCTGAGCATTTTCAAATCATATGATGCAAAAATAACAACCTGATTTTCAATCTCTCCAATCTTTATTTGATCCACTACAAAACCCATATCCAGCTGAGAAAGTATCATTCTGTATACTTGAACCACACCTTTTAAGCCATCCACAAGTGATTTTTTTAAATTTTTGTGTAATGGAGTCAAAATTAAGTTAATATCAATTCCATTTTCTCCAACATTTAAAGACCCTTTTAATTTACTAATCATTGAAAGCATAAATTTTTGTGAATCTTTTTTAAAATAGTTTCTAATAGATTCATCAGTGATCAATGCAAAAGAAATATCTGCATTTGAGAAAAAAATTTCTGAAAAATTTTTATTTTCTGGTTTTCCACTTATATGTAATTCATCAAACAAGGATATGTTTCTAGCGAAAAGCATAGTACCATCGCCAACAAGATTAGCATTATAGTTCCCTTTTTTTGTGTTTTTGAATTTGATTGCATCTAAAGGCTTATATTTACTATCTGCTGATGCAATTATTACCTTTCTGTTTCTTGTTTCCGGAACCGTAGAAAAAAACCAGAAATCAACCTTATCTTTTTTCAAATCCAGACCAGTCTTTTTTTCAAAATACTTGATGAAAGAATTTATTCTATATACTGCTTTAAATTTCAGTAATTCTGATGTCAGACTCTTCTTCATCATTGAATTTGAATCAATTCTGACTCCAAACATTGAGTCCTTCGGAATAAGCGATAAGTAAGGTGGCAATAAACTTTTAGATACGAGAGGGATCGAACTGATAATAAACAAGATTAAAATTAAAATGATCAGATTAACTTTCTTCATAATATTTCTCCCATTCAAAACAATATTTATTTAATAATATCATATATTGTATCTGTACCAAAGAAGATTGATGATCTACTTTCTTTATTTAAAAAATAGTGTTACTTTATAATTGGATTATTATTTGGAGGTAGTTCATGTCCGACAGAATTGGTGATGTTCTAATAAAACTTGGTTATGCCAGTGTTGAAGATGTTAAAAAGGCTATAGGACTGCAGAAAACAATTGAAAAGGACAAAAAACTCGGACAGATTCTTCAAGGTTTCCACCTTAAAGAGGAAAAATTACTTCATGCCCTTGCTATTCAGCAAAATGGCTATTCAATCGACACTACTTCTGCAATAATCAGCAAGCTTCTCAAACAGAGACTTGAAAGATCTGATATTACATGTCTTCTTAACAGTCTTTCAGCAATGGGACCAGACATATTTATGAATAAAATAATGGATATCCTGGAAAAAGCTTCAGCTTTTTTTGAAATTTCCTATAGATTAACAGAAACCATGTCTCTTGATGTAATCCTGCAACGTGTAATTGAAATTACAAATGAAGCTTTAGACGCCGAGAGAGGAACCCTTTTCCTGTACGATTCTGAGAATAAAGAATTGTTTGCAAGGATTGCCCTTGGTGCAATGAATAAAGAAATCAGGTTTCCAAGTCATCTTGGAATTGCCGGTGCTGTTTTCACAACTGGTCAAACAATAATCATACATGATGCATATGCTGATCCACGCTTTAATCAGGATGTAGATAAACAAACAGGTTTTAAAACCAGAAATATCCTTTGTGCCCCGGTAAAGACTAGAAATCATGAAATTATCGGTGTTATCCAGCTATTGAATAAAAGGGATCTAGATTTTTCAACAGATGATTTAATATTACTTGAAGCTATAACATCCCAGGCTTCTACGGCTCTTCAAAATGTTCAACTGTTCGAACAGCTTCAGAAAGCAAAAGATGATGAAACTCAATTACTTGAAGTAACAACTGCCATATCAACAGAACTCAACCTTGAACCTCTACTTTTCAAAATCATGGAAGCGACTACGGATATCCTTTATGCCGATAGAAGTACTTTATTCATGCATGATGAACGAACTAATGAACTTTGGTCCCTTGTTGCGCAGGGAAGTGAATCTACCGAGATTAGATTTCCATGTCATATGGGTATTGCAGGTTCAGTTTTTACAGATACAAAAAGTATTAATATTGAAGAAGCTTACAATGATCCACGATTTAATCAAACTTTTGATAAAAAGTCAGGTTACAGAACAAAATCGATATTGTGTGTACCAGTAATTAATAAAAAAGGTATTAGTATCGGCGCAATTCAGGTACTGAATAAAAAAGGTGGTCCTTTTACCAGATATGATGAAAAAAGACTCTGCGCCTTCGCATCTCAGGCATCTATTGCGATTGAAAACGCTAAACTCTTTAATGAAATCCTTGATATGAAAAATTACAACGAAAGTATTCTGGAATGTATGAGCAACGGAGTGATTACATTAAATGCAGATAAGCAGATTGTTAAATGTAACTCTAATTCTACTAAAATACTTAAAATGGATATTAATGAATTTGTTGGTGAAAAGATTACTTCGCTATTCACAGATAATAATGGATGGATCATACAAAGTATCTGCAAAGTGTCAAAAACTGGTAAGTCAGATTTAACAATGGATAAAGAATATTTCGCAGATAGCGCCACTGATATATCCATAAATCTCAATGTAGTTCCACTAAAAAATATTAAGGAAGAATTGATTGGCACCATGCTTGTGTTTGAAGACATATCAACTGAAAAAAGATTGAAAGGCACAATGGCCAGATATATGACCAAAGAAGTTGCGGAAAGACTTTTAGATGGTGGTGAAACACTGCTTGGTGGACAGGTCAAAGAAGCAACAATTCTGTTCTCTGACATTAGAAGATTTACAACAATTTCTGAGCATCTCGGTGCAAAAGACACTGTTGAAATGCTTAATCAGTATTTTACATGTATGGTGGATATTATTTTCCATTATGGCGGAATACTTGATAAATATATTGGTGATGCAATTCTTGCAGTTTACGGTACTCCTTTTCCATCTGAAGATGATGTTGATAATTCTGTCAAAGCTTCTATTGATATGATTCTGGCATTAAAAGAATTGAATAAAACTCTTAAAGAACCGCTTAGCATAGGTATAGGCATAAATACAGACAAAGTCCTCGTTGGTAATATAGGATCTTTAAAGCGGATGGATTATACAGTAATCGGGGATGGTGTTAACCTTGCATCACGCCTTGAAAGTGCAAATAAATATTTTGGTTCAAATATCCTTATAAGCGGTTTGACACATAAAAAACTTAAAAATGAATACAAAACAAGAATGATTGATTCTCTGAAAGTAAAGGGAAAGAAAAAACCCGTTTCTGTCTTTGAAATCCTTGACTATCACGATGAATTTTCTTTCCCGAATCTGGATAAGATCATCGGCATATACAATTCCGGGTTATATCATTATAAAAGAAGAAACTGGAAAAAGAGTATCTCGAAGTTTAACGAAGCACTTTCCCTTAATCCAGCTGATACTGCTTCAGAAGTGTATGTAATACGTTGTATGCATTTCCTTGATAATCCTCCCGAAGATAACTGGGATGGTTCCTGGATAATGAAGGATAAATAACTATCTTTATTCTTTCGAAAGAATAAATTGCCTCCCCTGTTTCAATAAATCAATACAACGTTCTACTTCGCTTTCAAAAAGGCTTATTGACTGTTCCTGCCATTCTTCCCCTTTCTTGTAACTCTTTCTTAATGCCATATTCAATGCATCTTCACCATTAAAATGCCTTTTCCAGACTGATACTTCCCAGGCACCTTGACGAAAACTTTCAACTGGACCTCTGTTTTTCATGTCAACATCTCCTTTTTCTTAATTGATGCTGTGGTTATTACAATATCCATGCCAGATACTTCATAGTGATTTTTAATATGAATTTTGCATAAGTGTTCCATTTTATGACAGATATCATGATACACATTCTCAAAATGATACACTTAACCCTCATATTGAGTTGATCAAATCTTGAAATTTAAATCCGCAGACTGACTGTACGGTGCCAGTGTCTCTCGTTGGATTTCGTTCCCAAAATGAGACCTGGACACCGCATCGCATATCACTATTCTATACCAATTTGGGTGGAAACAACTTATCTGGCACAGGGGTCAAAGCAACTTTCATGAACTTGAATTTCAAGTTCACAAAAGTTCCATGTGACCCCATCTATATTGATATTTAGTTATAATTATTTCTTATTTTTATGTAATTACAACACAGTTTGTGTGACCCACTCCTACAGTATTATCCGATTCATTCAATTTTATTAGGAGCAAAAAATGTGCTTCCTCATCATATTTGATTCTATCTTTTTACTTATTCTTCGTGTATACTCATTTGAAAATAATCTCAATAATAAAAGGATAATAATCATGAAATTATGT
>DAOVTB010000043.1 GCA_030633305.1 Candidatus Muiribacteriota bacterium | reverse complement strand
TGTTTGATATTTATCTAGGGTCTGGGCACATTTCATTCAGCTCGATCTTCGAGCTAAACAAAAGTCATTCTGACCCTATCTAATATTAACTTTTTTGCTGCGTCCTCCGCGTTCTCTGCGCGAAATTTTTTTTTCTTTGTGCCCTTAGTGCCTCTGTGTGAGCTATTCTTTTCTCTTTTTTTACATTATCGAAACATCTTTAGCAAGAATATGGGGTGTTAAAAATCCAGGACCTAAAAGTGCAGGAACAGATTTATTGGAAAGCGCAACAAGTTGTTCGCCAAATATTTTGTAAAAATTCCCAGCAAAAGCCATATTCTTTATCCTGCCATCAATTTTACCATCTTTGATTCTGTAGGCTTGAGAGAGCGAACCTTTAAGGTCACCAGTGACTATGTTTCCCATCCAGCAGTCAAATGACATTCTAAGGAATACACCTTCTTTAATATCAGAAACCATATCATCCAGTTCAACTTTGCCTGGCTCCATAAATAAAGGTCCAAAACCTGTACCAGGAGTCATATTATAACTTCTTCCAGACATAAGGCTGAATTTAAAACCATTTCCAGTTGGTTCCATATCAAGTGCCCCGGCAGATTCAAGGTTTAAAAGATAATTTTTGAGTATTCCGTTTTCTATGACGTAATGGTCTTTTGTTCTTGTTCCTTCATCGTCAAAAGGAATTGATTCTGGAAGTTCAGTGTTTTCTGGAACTTCTTTTAAAGAAAACAGTTCACTTAATACTGCTTCGTTTAACTTATCTGTTAAAGGAGATATCTTTTTTTCTATATTTTTCCCATCAAGTCCCTGGGCAAGCGCTTTTAGAATCCATACCATTGAAGATGGACTAAATATTACAGGATAAAGACCAGGTGTAACTGAAACAGTGTTTTTTGATAGTTTATATTCAGATACAAGATTCTCAATCATTTTGTTGTAATCAATTTCTTTGTTTCTTGCGGCCGCTGCACTGTAAACTTCAATTATATTATCACCAATTGCAGTTGCAATAGATGAAGAAACTGAGAGATACTGACCGTTATATTCATTATCCAGACCTTTACTGTTTACAATATGAAGATTTTCATCATCCAATTGGAATGTAACGTTAACTCCTGCGTTATCAGGTTTTATCTGTTCCTGTACTGCTTTTATGATCTCATTACCTTTATTCAGGTAATAATCATCAGAAACTGAGATGTGTTTAGAAAGATATTTATCATTTTTCTTAATAGAGCTATTGGGATCATTATGGAATTTCATAGGAGTTGTTGAACTGTATTGTGCAAGATCACTTGCTGTTTCGAAAGTTTCATTAAGATTTTCTTTTGATGAACTTGTAAAACCTTTCTTTTGATCCTGTAAAACTCTGACTGAAAAACCAGAATTTTTGTTTTCACTTATTTCACTAAAAGTTGAGTTGGAAAAAACGATCTTTTTTGATTTTTGAGAAAGAAGATAAAGTTCTGAATCAGTTCCCGTTTCCTCTACTTTCTTATTAAATTCATTTATTAAATTGTTCATATTATTCGCCTCCAATAGTAACATTCTGAATTCGAATGTGTGGTCCTGAACAACTAACTGGTAATGGGAATTGACCTGCTTTTCCACAACCACCTGCTGCATCAGGTATTTCAAAATCATTACCGACCATGTCAATATTTTCAAGTGTTTCGTATAGGCTTCCCATCAGTTTTACATTTTTTACCTTTTCAGCCAGTTTTCCATCTCTTATCATGATTCCATATGCAGCTGTAAAGGTGAACATCTCGCCACCAGTTCCGCCAAGTGCATCAATGCAATATATTCCAAGTTTGATATCTTTAATCATTTCTTCAAAAGTTGAATTTCCTTTTCCAATTGCAGTATTTCTCATGCGGCATACAGGTGAGAAAGTATAATCAATTGCACGTGCATTCCCAGTAGGCTTTTCTCCAAGTTTTGCAGCAGTTTCCCGCGAATGGAGTCTTCCGACAAGGATTCCATCCTTTATAAGATCAGTTTTTTCAGTTTTCACACCTTCGTCATCGTATTTAAGGTATCCTCTACAGCCATAATCTAAACCGGAATCATATATGTTCAGAATATCTTTTCCAAATCGTCTACCAAGTTTCAGGACATCCTTCAGGTTCTCATTTTCCAGGATTCCGTCTGCTTCATCTGTGTGGCCGAAAGATTCATGAACAAAAACACCAGTCAGACGATTATTCAGAACTACAGGGTATTTTCCGCCCTTAACCTTAGGAGCATCAATGAGTTCATTCACTTCATCACAGCATTTCAAAATTTGATCATCCATTCCATAAATGATTTTAAATCTAAATTTTCCACCGTTACTTACACTTAGTCTTTGTGTATCGTCGTCTTTTCTTGCAATGGCAGAAATGTTAAAACCCATATCGCTGATTGGTTGATAAATATAAGATCCTTCACTATTTGCAAAATACCTGTGAATAAAAGAATCCATATATGCAACTGCAGAATTTGTAATATTCTTTTTGTAATTCAGAATTAATCCATTGTAATGTGTAAGAATCTTGATTTTTTCTTCAAGAGGAACTTCAGCTGCGATTTCTGCATCATCTTTCAACTGTACTTCGTCAACAACTACAGGAACTTCAGCAATTCCGGAATCGCCTTTTGGGACTATCAAAGCACGTTTTGTAATACTGTCAGCCATTTCATCAAGATCTTCAAGTTTGTTAAAAGAAGAAAACAACCATGTACCATTATGAAGTACACGTATACATCCGCCAAAATCGAAACTACGTTTAACCGTTTCGATTTCTGTATCCCGAATAAAAATACTATTACTTACCCTGTCTTCAAATCTGATTTCCATGTAATCAGTTTTCTTTCCATATTTCGATAACGTATCAAGTAAGGTTTGTTTCATATAATCTCCTTTTAATCTCCAAGGTTTAAATCTCTTGTATTATATACTTTTTTCATGTTTTTTATCAATAAATATTCACCGATGCCGATAGTTATTTCGTAAAAAGACTTAAGGGAGAATTGCACTATGAGAGTAAAGATAATAGTTCTAATGTTATGCTTGCTCCCTGTTATTATTGGTGTTTTCGGTTGTCAGTCTAGTTATCCGTGGGATTGGTATGGAATGATTAAGGGGAAGGTGACTGATTCATTGGGAACACCTATTGCAGGTGTTAAAATTGAAGCTGTTGGTGGAACTGGGACAGTTCTTACTGGTAGTACAGGTTTGTATGAACTACGGGATATTCCGACTGGTGATGAAATAGTAATTATGGCGATTAAGCCTGGATATCAGACGGGTATGCTTGTAAAAACTATTGGTATTGGACAGGTAGTTACTGGAATCAATTTTGTTTTGAGGCCTGAATATCTTACAACTCAATAGCATGCTGTAAACAACGAGTAATAACTGAAATAATAAATAAAATTTTAATAATATAACATTTTCGGCTTGTTATAAGGAGGCGGCTTTTTGTCTAAAAAATATCAACTATTTTTAAGGAAAATGAAAAAATTACGGGATAACAACAAGGATAAAATTTATTTCCTCGATGTAGTTTTGAATCTAATAATTTTGAAAAAAATGTCGGATTTAAAATGGCTTCATAAGGTATTGGAAAGTAATCATGTTAAGGAACTTTTTAACTTCAAAATGATAAAAGATTTTTTGCCACCGAAATTATTTACAGAAATGGTTGATACAATCAGTCAGTACGATTTTTCAAAACTTACTGACTTTGAATTTGCTGATTTTCACAACATGCTGGTTGATGATGATATCCAGAAGGAACGTGGACAGGTTTTTACCAAGCAGTGGATTGTTGATTACATAATAGATCGCCTTGAAATTGATTCGAACATGAAAATTCTTGAACCATCAGTTGGATTTGGTAATTTTGTATCAGGACTTATCAGGAAAGTTGATAAACTGGATCTTGATAAACTTACTCTTTATGATATTGATTCAATTGCGCTGAAGTTTTCAAGTTTGATGGTACAAATGAAAAATATTGAGTACAATGGCAGATTTTCTGGAAAGCCTGAATATATTCATGGAAATCTTCTTAATGGTGCGGATGATCCATTATATGATGTGGTAATTGGAAATCCACCCTATATTAATATTTACAATATTCCTGAAGAAGAAAAAAAATATTATGCTAAAAACTATTTTTCTTCATACAAAAAATATGATCTGTATATGTTGTTTATTGAAAAAGGTCTGAGGATGTTAAAACCAGGTGGAAAACTTGGATTTATCATATCAGATAAAATTTTAAAGCAGCCAAATGGCGAAAAAATTAGAAAATATATTCTTGAAAATTCAAAAATACTTGAAATCACAGATTTGACTGATATAAAAGTTTTTGAAAGTAAAACTGTAAGTAATGTACTGGTATTTCTACAAAAAGAGTCTGATATGTCAAAGCTGAAAAAACACAAAATTTGTATCCGAAGATTGAAAATCAATGAAACCGGAAGCGCAGAAATCGTTTCAGATAATTGGAAAGCGCAGGGTGATTTCATTGGTGAGGGTTATAAATTCAATATAGATATAAATGAAGAAAGGGAGAAAGTGCTTAACAGGATTGAAGAACAGTCAGTCAGATTAGGTGACTTCTGTTATGTTAATTGGGGAACTAGATCGGTACCTGCAAAAGACTTTCACCTTAGAGAAGCTTTGGATATGGATTCAAGAAAGCTTATTAAAGGTGAAAATATAAATAAGTTTAATATTTCATATACTGGTAAGTGGTTGAATTATAAACCTGAAAAAATGTACAATCCATTGTTTCCAGAGATGTTTGAAGTCCCTAAAATGATTTTTTGTGAAGTGACTGGAAAGGAAGGAATTATTGCAGCTTGTGATCATGAAGGATATTTTACTGATCATAGTTTGTCAGTTTGCGTACCGGTACATCATCTTCAAAATCTTCCGAAAAACCATAGATTTTATAAAAAAATTGATTTTTCTGAAATAGAAATTTCAAGAAAGACGCCTGTAGAATATCTTCTGGCTTTGGTTAATTCAAAACTCATGTTTTTTTATTTCTCCACAAAACTTTCCTCGAAACTTAATGTATATCCGAACCATGTAAAAGCTTTACCAATAAAAATAACTTCTGAACTTAAAGTGGAGAAAATAAAAAATATTTCAAATAAATTGATAGCTAACATGAATCATATCAGTAGATTTGAAAAAAATAATCTATATTATATGGAATGGGATAATATTGAAAACAGAAATTTGTTTGGGGAATCATTGTTTGATGTACAATTGATTAAAGATAAACCATTAAAAAAAGCAATACAATTTAAATATTCAAATGATGAACTGTTTTTTGGAACTCTTCTCAAAATAAGACCTAAGGAATGGATTCCTGGAATTTTTACAAAATTACTGGTCAAAGATGCACTGTTAAGTTATTTTGCTACTTTTGATAAAAATTGTTATAGTTCAGAACATTTTGTAGATTTTATTAAAAAGTATAATTTTAAAATTCCATTGGATGTAAAAAATATAGATAGTGATCTTCAGAAGTCTTCAAAAAGATGTCAGAGTCTGAAGTTGAAAAGTAATGAATTATATAAACGCTTAAATGATGATATTTACTCAATTTATGGTCTCAGTAATGACGATATAAAAGTAATAGACAAGTTTTATAACGAATTTCAGCTTACTAAGAAATCTAAATTAAAACATTTCACACTTTAAGCCAAACATTTGACAAGTGATATTTGAGTTGAAAAATTCAAATATCATTTCATCAAATATATGGATTCTTACAATTGGTAACAAAAGTTGAACAGTATTGATTAATTTGATAACATATAAAAAAAATTTAAATACTAACTATAATACCTGACTGCATTATTTAAGAATAGAATGAATTTGAATGTGTAGTGGTATAACAAGTTTTAAGAAAGGTGGGACTATAAATGGCTGGTCAGGATTTTAATGAATTAATCTTTAATTTAAAGTCCGATGATGAAAAACTTAGAAAAAATGCAATAAGTAAGGTTTCAAATATGAATTTTTCAAAAGTTCCTAAAGAAGATCTTGCAAAGATTGCATTTTATGTTAAGGAAATCGGGGATGATCCAAATTTAACAATCAGGTATTTTGCAAAGAAAGCAACAAAAAGGATAGGTGGAGTTGACGATTTTGATGCTCTGGTAAAGCAGGGGGCGGAATTATCTGGTTCTGCTTTTCAAAAGAGTCTTGCAAAACAGAAATCTGTCGAGCAGAAGCCAAAAACAATTACCGAAATGCAGGAAACTATAGAAGAAACTGCTCCAGAACCAGTTTGTCCTGGATGTGGATTCCTAAATCTTACAACAAGTAAATTTTGTAGTGAATGCGGTGTTTCGATGAGTCAAGAAGCCAAGATTATTAATGAAGAACCTGTGGCTCAGATGGAAAGTATTCCAGATACTGGTATTACAGATGGCATGGAAGACTCTGGAATTACTCCTGCTAAACTTCCTGAATATCCTGATGCAGAGGTAAAACCTAAGAAAAAATATGCTGCTGCAGAAAAGAAAGGAAAACTACCTAAAAAGAAAAAAATTCAAGCTGGAGCAGGTGATGCTAAACAGGAAAGCAAACTGGTCAAAGTATTTAATGTATTAATTTATCTAGCGGCTTTGGCTTTTTGTGGATATACGGCGTATGAAAAATTCAATTCTTTAGGTGCAGGACCTATTTTTACTAAATGTCTATATACTCAGATAGTAGCTGGAAACCTGATTCTTTTGATATTGACTATGGTTTATTTTAGAAAATTCTGGGGAATAAAGGCATTGAATAAAGTCATTTATGGATCTATTCTTTTTTCCATGGCTTATACTTTTTACAGGCTGAATATTTCAGCTCCAGAATCGATTTCTATACTCAGTAAAGATGCTTCAATACTTATGAATCTCTTTTTTCCAATCGTATCTATCATAGCCTTGTTTATTATATGGGGTAAACCTTCCGGGAAGGCAGTTAAGTATTACAAACTTCTTCTCACAATTCTGGTTCTTTATTCTCTTGCGGCTTTTGTTCCTTTCTTTAAGGATTTTAAGGCACCGTTTACAGATAATATTATCAGTTATGATAATGAATTTCTTAAATCTACAACGTTTTTAAACAGCTACATGAAACCGCTCTGGCTTGAAATAAATGTTCTTTTGCCATTAGTCGTTCTCATTCTGCTTTTAAGAAGTCTGATTACATTTTTCAGATTTAGATTGAAGGAATTTGTTGGGCATGTATTGTCATTAGTGCTTATTCTGACTGCTTGTATTTATGGGGCTGTATTATTTGAAGCAGGCGGTATAAAAAATCATGTTAAACCGACCGAAAAGCCAAAAACTGTATGGACTGGTGTTGAATTTTTAGCTGAAAAGGGAAAGCTTAAAATGATTTCGTATACAAAGTTAGTTGAGTTTATTTCCGGATCATCGATGCCTTTGGTAACTATAAATTCAGATACTTCAACTGATAAATCTGATTCTGTTGATACTCCTGATAAAACAGATACAAAAGTGGATGATTTGCTTGATAAAATTGATGATACTGATTCGGTTGATGATCTCAATGTTGGTCTTGATGATGATACTGACATAGATGATGCGAAAGCTGTTGATGACACTGGTACTGATGTGAAGATAGATGAAAAATCTGATACGAAACCAGTTCAGGATGATGCTGGAAAATCCAGTGATGCTGCTCCTGCAAAAAAAGGTCTTAACTGTAGTGAACTTTGTGAAAAACTTCAGCTTGCTTATGATGAATACGATATAGAAGGTGGCGAAGTCATGAAGAAGTTTGATATTAATAAACTATCTAAATATCTGAAAAGCTATGATATTGATGCAAATATAAAATGTCCTAATGGTGGGGAGTTTATAATAGAGTTGGAGCAGATCAAATGCTCTAAATGCAAATAATTCTGAGTCCTCAATGAGCGACTATTGGATTTTTATGCATTAGTTCAAGCCTCGACGTATGTTAATACGCCTCGGCTTGACCAAATACAGAAAAATCCAATATCCATCTCATTGAGAACCCGGAATGGTGGCATTGAAGAATAATTAAAAATCAATTTTTTTAAGGGCGATCTTTTTGATCGCCCTTATTTAGTTTTTTTGACACCTGCGCCAGATAAATTGTTTCCACCAAATATTGTATAGAAGTGGATTGCAACACAGCCTGCTGCTTGTTCCTATAATAAATCTCAATTAATAATTTGGTATTTTATATTTGGTTTTTGAAATCGGTTCAGACAGGCCTGAACCCTACAGTAATATCTACGATTTGTTCCTATTGATATTTGGTATTACTCTAACAGGTTCAGGGCACATTTCATTCAGCTCGATTATCGAGCTAAACAAAAGTCCTTCTGACCCTATCTGGTATTGACTTTTCCTTTTACGTTCTCTGCGCAGAAGTTTCAATCTTTTCAAAAGACAAAGTTCCATGTTACCTCGTCTTTATTATTATTTTGTTTTGGATATTAGACAGGCACAGGCAGAATGTGTCGCAAATAAAAATAAGATACAATTGGACCATGAAGTGCACGAAGAACACGAGGAGAATAAAAAAAGATACGAAAAGGTAAATTTGAAAAGTCTTGTTATTGCTGTCATTACCCGACTTGATCCGAAGGCGGCCCCCGGGTAATCTATTTCAATTGGTAAAGTCATTAAAATGGATCCCCGAACCCCGAGGATGACGGAGGGATTGTGACACAGTCTGAGGAGAGCCTGTCCCTACACTATTTACTATTTCCCCCTCTGCGTTCACAGCGCTCTCTGCGCGAGAATCTTCTCTTTTCTTTGTATTTTTTTGAGATGCTCTCTTTTCTTAAAGATGCAAAGATAGTGCCCGAAAGGTGCTTTCGTAATTTGCAATACCTTTGCCAGCAATATCAAAAGCGGTTCCATGACCAGGAGAGGTTCTGAGATAAGGAAGGCCAACAGTAACATTAACTGTATTATCAGGATCGGTGGTTTTTAAAGGAATCAGAGCCTGATCATGATAATGACATATTATGATCCCAAACTCTTTTTTTAAGGCTTTTACAAAAAGTGTATCTGAAGGGAAAGGACCAGTGATCTTGATCTTATTCATTTCATTTAGTTTTTTTACAGCTGGAATAATTTCTTCAATTTCTTCACTTCCAATTTTTCCACCTTCGCCATTATGTGGATTTAAACTGCAGATTGCGATTTTATAGCGGGAATTACCAAGAAATTCAAGATCTGGCACTTTATCCAACAGCAATTGTATTTTATCAATGAGATTATTTTTTGAAATAAACCTGCTGACATCAGAAATAGGTATATGTGTGGTTATCAGATAAATGGCAAAATACGAGTTTAGAAGCATCATTCCAAATTTCGAAATACCTGCACGATTAGCAAGATACTCGGTATGACCAGTAAAATCATTTCCTGTTCCGGTACAAATCCATTCTTTTGATACAGGTAATGTCATTATAGAAGTGATTTTTCCTTCTTTGACAAGATCACAAGCAAGTTTTATTGATTGAAAAGCAATCTGGCCGGATCTTTTAGTAGGCATTCCTGGAATGATTTTTTCAGATTCATCACATTTAGATTCAGCCCAGAATGTATTGACATCTGTTATTCCGTTCATTTTCCAAATTTTATCAGGACCAATAAACATGAAATTATTTTGAAAATTTATTCCCTCATCTGAAAGTTGTAGCATGGATTTTTTTAAAGTTTCCAGACCGATTCCCGCTGGGTCACCAATTGTTATTCCTATCATTTTTTGCTCCCGAGATATTTTACAGTTAAATACTATAATACTATAAGCAGATTGAAGGGTCTACTTTCTTGACAATAAATTACAGTAGAATTATAATTAATTTCTAATGAAAATTATGAATAGCTTATTTCCTTTAAATTATCAGAAAAAATCAGGTCAGACACTTATCGAATATCTGCTTGTTCTTTTTGTGGGAGGAATTTTTTTTGTTCTTATTCCCTGGTGGTATCTTCAATATGAATATTCAGGCAGGGATGATGTTATCAAGATGGTTGCAGTAATATTTGTTTTACCTTTTGCTTATCTGGCTGTGATTGAAGTTCATAAGAAAATTATTTTAAAATTTTTTAGTGATAGAGAATATATTAAATATCCAATCTGGACTAAAATTGTTTCAGGAATTTCAGGTATTGTTGCGATTTTTATGGCAGGAGTAGCTTTTTGCTTCTTTTTTCTAATTTCTTTAATGCTGGTCAATGCTTTTTTTGGTCCACTGCCAGCTGTGAAATTTAATTCTTCCGTATGGCTGAAATTGTCTGCTGGACGAAGAATGAACATGGTTACTGATCTTACCAGTACTAAAAAGCTACATGGGAAAACAAGGAAAGAAATTATTAAATTACTTGGAAATTGTACAGAAAAAAAAGATGAGTTTATCTATGATGTTGGTGTTCACAGTTTTGAACCTGCAATACTTGTTATTAGATTTGAAAACGATAAAGTAATAAGAGTTGCAATGGAGCTTAATTAATTATTTGTGTGTGAATGAAAAAAAATTTGATAAGTTTTAATTCAGGTGGTATCCTATATATGGTGAAAACTAAAGTATCAGACTTGAAAGGAGTGTTATATTATGAACATTACTGAGGTAAGAGTTAGGAAAGTACAGAGAGAAGGCAAGTTGAAGGCATTTGTGTCAGTTACTTTTGATGATCTGTTTGTTGTACATGATCTTAAAGTAATTGAAGGAAACAAAGGGATTTTTGTTGCTATGCCAAGCAAAAAAATTCCTAACGGAGAATATAGAGATATTGCACATCCAATTAAACAGGAAGCCAGAGATATGATTCAGCAAAGAGTCCTAGACGAATATGAACGCGTCATGGCTGATGATTATGTTGAAACTGTTCCTGAAGATGAACTTTCTATCTCAGAGCTATAACTGTATTATTTCTGGAAGGATTAAATAAAATCCACTTATACCAGTTTGAGCTTGATTGTCTGGTGTAATAGTGTTATAGTTCGGAAAGAAAATTCTAGTAAAATAGGCGCTGGGGTGTGGCCAAGCGGCAAGGCACAGGACTTTGACTCCTGCATCGTTGGTTCAAATCCAGCCACCCCAGCCATTGTTTTATCTGGAGAGGACAATGAATAATATCTCTGCGATAATTCTTGCAGCTGGTTTGGGAAAGAGGATGAAATCCGATCTTCCTAAAGTCATGCATTGCATTCTTGGAATCCCGATGATCGAGTTTGAAATTAGGATGCTTGAAAAATTGGGAATCAAAAAAAGTATACTCGTTGTTGGGCATAAAAAAGAAATACTCAAAAATCATTTCCAAAATAGAGTCGAATATGTATTTCAACCTGAACAGCTTGGGACAGGGCATGCTGTCAGATGCGTGTTGGATGAAGACATTCAACTTTCTGACGCTGTTCTGATTTTATGTGGTGATACCCCTATGTTGATGCAGGATACGATTAATACTGCAATCCAGAATTTTCATGAAATGGATGTAGATGGTGCAGTATTATCTGTTGAACTGGAAAATCCTTTTGGATATGGAAGATTAGTTCGTGCAGAAAATAAATCAGGAGATTTTATTACTTCAATTATTGAAGAAAAAGATGCAGATGAGTCGATTAGAAAGATCAACGAAATCAATACCGGAATTTATATTTTCAAGACAAAAGTTTTAAAGGAAGCCATAAGTCTTCTTGATAATAACAATGCCCAATCGGAATATTACTTGACTGATATTGTTAAAATCGTTACTGGTGATATGTTGGGGAGTGTTGTAGCAATAAAATTTGATGATTCTATTCAATTTACAGGAATAAACAATAGAACACAGCTGGTTGAACTGGAAACAGCGATGCTTAAAATTCGTTTGAGAGATTTGATGGAAAGCGGAGTCAGGCTGATAAGGCCTGAGACTATATATATTGAGGAAGATGTTTGTATTGACCCTGATGTTACTATTTATCCAGGGTCAATTATTAAGAAAGGAAGCAGAATAGGAAGTGGAACCGAGATTATAGGCGGTTACATCGAAAACTCTGTTATTGGAAAAAAATGTTCAATAATGAGTTCTTATCTGTTGAATTCGTCTGTAGGTAACAATAGTGCGGTCGGACCTTTTGAACACATGGTTGGAATTAAAAATTCATAATGAGTGAAAAGGATAAGGAATAATGCATAAAGATTCAAGAAGAATAAAGATTATTTGCGGTGGATCTAATCCTGGTTTAACTGAAGAAATCTGTGAATATTTGAGTATGGAATCTACACAGGTCGAAGCAAGAGAGTTTATGGATAACGAATACTATATTAGGATAAAGGAAAGCATTAGAGGCGCGCATGTTTTCATTATCCAGCCAACTTGTAAACCTGTTAATGACAATCTTATGAAATTGTTGATAACTATTGATGCAGTCAGGCGTTCTTCTGCCCATACTATTACTGCTGTTGTGCCTTATTATGGTTATTCCAGGCAGGAAAAAAAGACTCATGGACGTGAACCTATTACTGCTAAACTGACCGCCAATCTGATTGAAGTTGCTGGTGCCGATAGAATAATCAATATGGATCTTCATGCTCCTGCAATGCAGGGATTTTTCAATATACCATCTGATCACATATCGGCTATTCCTATAATTGGAGAATATTTCCTGAATAAAGGCATAGAGGGACCAATCACTGTTGTATCACCGGATATTGGTGGTACTTTAAGAGCCCGGAATCTTGCAAGACTTCTGCTTACGGATCTGGCTATAATAGATAAACGCAGGCCTAAACCAAATATGTCGACTGTAATGAATATCGTTGGTGAAGTTAAGGATACTACAGCAATTTTGATAGACGATATGATCGATACTGGTGGTTCAATTGTAAAAGCTGCAGAATCTGTTTTGAAAGCAGGAGCTAAAGAAGTCTATGCAGCTTGTAGTCATCCTGTATTCAGTGGAGATGCTCTCAAAAAAATTAAGAATTCATGTATCAAAGAAGTTGTTGTCACTAATTCAATGCCTTGCAATACTGAAGAATGTGATAAAATAAAATTACTTTCAATAGCTCCTCTTATTGGAGAGATTATACGTAGAGTATATAGAAATCAATCTGTTAGTGAATTATTTGTGTAATGAATAATAAAAGAATTTTATCTTTTTCAATCGTTTTGCTTTTATCAATCCTTGTGGTGTTGACCACAGGATGCAGGAAAAAGCGAATAACCGAAAGAATAGATTATATTAAAAAACCAGTTGCTCAAAGTGATGTTGAGGAAAAAGTTTCTGGTTTTCCTGCGCAGGCTGAAGAGTATTTGAAAAATCAGGATTATGAAAATCTATATAAACTCATCAGAAATGAACTTAAAAAATCAAAAGGTGATTCGCTTGTATATAGCTATCTTGGTGTATATTACAATTTTAAGAAAAAATCTTTAAAAGCCACGAAAGCTTTTGAAAAAGCATTGAAGATGAATCCATATAATGAACTTGCAAAAGAACAATTGAGCAAACTTTTTTTTAATGAAGCAAATCTGAGAGTTGATGAAATTGAAGATCCGGTAGTTTTTAATTCCATTATTTTTGATCTGAAAAAAGCCTGTCAGATAAATCCTGCTAATAAGGCGGCAACGAAATTATTATCCGAAATGCTTTATCGTAAAGGTGAGTCTCTTTTTAAACAGGATGAATTAAAAGGGAGCCAGGAGTATCTTAGGAAATCGCTTGAATATAACAATTCAAATTACAATTCAGTTATTACTTTATCTCAAATTCATCTCAAGGAAAAAGGTAAACAGGGGTTATATAGATTTTTGAATTCTATTAAAACCAAGTATCCCACTAATCAGGCTCCTGATGTAATCATGAATGAGATTAAATATGATGAAGATAAGCTTGATTCAGGCGAAGAATTCTTTAATGAGATGCGAGTAAAAAAAGATTACACTTTTGATAATTTTGAGCAGATAAAGTCAACAAACCTTTATGAAAAAGGGACTTATTATCTTGGTAAAAAGAAATGGTCTAAGGCTGTTGATTATTTTTCCAGAGCCTTAACTGTAAATCCTGGAAATAGCAGGGAAATTTATTTTTATCTTGCAAAAGCATATTTTTCACTAGGGTTTATATCAAAAGCCAGGTATTATCTGGATGAATTGAAAAAGCATGGTGATCTTAATCTGGAGCAAAAGCTTCTGGAAATAGATATTGAAATAAAAAAGAAAAAATATGATGAAAGTCTGAATAAACTCAATCAGTTAAAAGCAAGTTTTCCTGAAAATGAATTAATACAGACTAAGATATTTGAGATTCAATTAAAAAAAGGTGCTTATCGACAGGTTATTGAGGAATTGAATAAGATTTTAGCAACTTCGCCAAATAATGCAGATGCGCTTGAACTGATGGGACTTGCATATGCCAAACAGAGGAATTTTGATCGTGCTCTTCCGTATTGGGAACGTCTGTTGATCGTTGAACCTGATAATGCCAAAACGTATTATAATAAGGGTATTGTTTACGTGAAACGGAGGAATTTCATGGAAGCGATAATCAATTTCAGTCTGGCTTCCCGTTTCGAGCCGGAAAATCCATTGTATCTTTATTCCCTTGGCCTTACATTCAGACAGAATGGGATGATGAATGAAAGTACAGAAGTCTGGACAGAACTTATTAAGAAGTTTCCATCATCAAAATATGCTAATAAAGTAAACCGGATCATTAAATCTGATTCCGGAAGTGTAGATATGTTTTCCAAAGTCAAGGGCGCTTCATTTAGTGATGCCAATAAAATTTTCCAGGAAGGTTTTATTTCGTTAAGAATTGGGGATTATGTTAAAGCAAAGGAAAGATTTGAAAAAGTTTTAAAGATCAATCCTGAAAATATCAAATCCAACAAGGCGATGAGTGAACTTATGGGGAAAATAGGGAATTGGGTTGAAGAAGTTTCCTATGCCTTGAAAGCCATACAACTTGATAAAAAAATTAAAGGAGTTCATAAATATATTGGACATGGATATATTTATCTTGGACTTGTAAGTGATGCCAAACCTTTTTTAACACAGGCAATATCACATAATGATATGGATTGGGAAGCATTAAAAATGATGGCTTGTGCACATCTTCTTGAAGGTGAAGAAGAACTGGCTGAAAAATATATTTCCAGGATCCAACAGATATATGGGAATTCTTCACTTTCAGAAAGAGAAATCACTTCAATTAGAGAAGCTGTAAAAACAATTACTATTCCTCAGGAGAGAGAAGAAATCACAATAAGGAAAAAACTGATCAAGAAATTTCTTGAACTGGAAATTTACGAAAACCTTCTTTTTGAGGTAAGAAGAGTTGAAAATCTTTATACTGAATATTTTCGTAAGCTTGAAGGTGAAACTGAGCCGGTAGCGGTGGTGGGTTCATATGAAGATTTCTCTGAAAAACTGATGACAAAAGAAGTGGAACCAGTGGTTGAAGAAAAAATCTATGATTTGGATATTTTCCATTATAAGATAGAAGCATTATATAATCTGGAAAAGTTTCAGGATATAATTACTCATGCCGCGCGAAATAAATCAGTGTTTGATAATAGTCTTGAAATGAGATATTATCTTGCAGAAAGTTTTTTAAAAGGCGAGATGCTGGATCAATCTAAAGAACTGTTTGAAAGTGTTTTCAAACAATTAAAGCAGAGAAATGAGTTTTATGCCCGCGTTGCTCGAGGAATTGGAATAATAGCAGAATTGAATGATGATGTAAAAACTGCAATACAATATTTCAAAAAAGCCATCCCATTTTTAAAGGATGAAGAAAAAGCAGAGATTCGAATAAGGTTAGAAGGACTCAAAAACAAATTTGCAAAAAAGAAATAGTATGCAAGGCAAATATTTGATAGTTGGACTTGGGAATCCCGGAAAAGAATATAGGTTAACAAGGCATAATGTGGGATTTATGGTTATTGACCATTTGATACATAAATTTAAAATTCCTGAGTGCAATAAAAAAGATTACTCATTATTTCAATATCCGGATGATTTATTTTACTTTATTAAACCAATGACATATATGAATCTAAGTGGTGAAGCGGTCAGCGTTTTTCTTGAGACTCATGACTTTTTACCTGAAAATATAATTGTTTTTCATGATGATAAAGATATTGAATTTGGCAGGATAAAGACTAAAATTGGTGGCGGATGTGCTGGTCATAATGGAGTGCAGGATCTTGTTGACCATATAGGAAACGGGTTTGTTCGAATAAGAATTGGAATAAATAATCAGAGAACTCGAGATGGAAAACAACTCAGGGACTATGTGCTTGAAGATTTTGATCAAAGAGAATTGAGAGTAGTTGATGAATTGATACCATTTGCTGAGGATTTTATTTACAATATCTCAGAATATGGATTTTCTAAAGCGCAAGGCATACTTCATACTGGAAAATAATAGTTGTTGTAATCGGTTAGTTAGCAATCTGTTCAATCATAGCTTTTAGAGGAGATTACTTGTCTGGAACTGGGGCCAGGGTACTGTGATTTTTTTTGAACTTCAAAGAAAATTAAAGTATTTCTTACCCCATTTATATTAGCATTTGATATTAATATCGGACAGGTACGGGGACCTGTCCCTACACTATTTTACTTTCTTATTTTTTCTCTGCGTTCTTAGCGCTCTCTGCGCGATATTTTTTTATTTTATCTCTGTGTTCTCTGTGGTAAAATCCTTCTTTTTTTCATAGTTAATAACCTGAAATATAGGTTGCATTTTGATGCCAATTTAGATAGAATCTAGGGGTTATGAATAAATGGGAAACAATTAGTTCCGAAGGAATTAACAAGTTAATATACACACCGGGTTTTTTTCAAGTATCCTTTGCAACTTTTAATGTTGTTTCGAAAAAATTCTACAATCGTTTTGGATTTAATGTTGGACAGAAATCTACAGAACCACCTGCTCACAGTATTCATAAAAATATTGATGAAGTAGGGGAAGTTTTGAACCTTGGCATTAATCATAACGGTTATACTGAATGTATTCTCAAAACCGATGACAATATTTATCGACTTGAATCTGGAAATATCAATGCAAATGATGATGATGGAAGCATTCTTTATTTTAATGTACAGGATTTGCTCAATGAGAATATGTTTATTAAGAAATATCTGGTATTCAGTTATTCTTTTGGTGAAAAAGGAAAGGTCTTTCCGCAAAAATGGGGAGGATATTTTTCGTCAACCAAGCTTTCTGGAAAATTTGAAGTAGACTATGAAATTGATAGTTTCGGTGGCTTTTCTAGTGAAAGATCTCTAGGTTCTTATATTAAATCAACGTCTACCCTTAACTGGGCCCGTGGAAATTCCTCTGTATATGCTATTGAAATACCGAATCATCTTGAATCCATGGCTCTTTGTGTGTATATAAAGCATACTGAAGGTAAAGTAGAGTTTGATTTTAACGAGACTTTTAAAACTGGCCTTGACTCTATTAGACGTCTCCGTGATGAATATGAAAAACAGCGCCCTAAGCTTTTTATTTCCGGTCATAAGGAATATATTGTACTTGATTGTGACCGTTCCAAAGGCGCAGAAGCAAATGAACACAAATATGCTCGAATTCCTGCAGATGCAGACAAGCTGAAAAGACTTGATCTCCTTGGTGCAATAACTGAGATGCCAAACTGGTTGAAATGTTACTCGCCGGTTACAGATTCCTACTATTACCCTGTGAACAGGGAGTGGGTCGAGATGATGAGGAATGTCTTTAAACTTGATAAAAAGAAATACCAGTTTGGGCCATTGATCTTTAACTGGGACACTGCTTTTCTTGCAATAATCTGTAGTTATTTTGATATTTCTACATCCAAGTTCCTTGTAAATCAGCTGTTGGAGAATCAGGATGCAACAGGCCGGATTCCACAGGTTGTTTTTGCAAAGAAATCCAGTAACCGTAGTAATCCACCGATTATTTTTCTGGCTTGCTGGATTATTTATAAAAGGACTGGAGATTCAACCTTTTTGAATAATTGTTTTGAATCCCTTGAAAGGTATTTTGAATGGTTTCAAAAATATCGTGATACTGATGGTGACATGCTTTTTCAATGGGGAGCAGAAGATGGACGTGGTCCACTTTCTCTTGAAGGAAAAGATGGTGCGATCTATGAATCAGGAATGGATAATTCGCCACTTTGGGAAAAGGTTACATTTGATAAGGATACAAAACTTCTGGATATGTCAACGATTGATATCAATTCTAATATGAATCTTGCGGCATTCATTCTTTTTAAAATGTCTGAAGTGCTTGAAAAATTTGCTAAGACTAAGCAGTATAAAGATTATTATGAAGCTCAGAAGAATGTAATGATAGACAAACTGTGGAATGAAAATTTGTATATGTTTGGGAATAAAGTTATTAAAGATAATAAATTTGATTATAATTATTCACCTACTTCTTTTTATCCACTTCTTTCAAAGGTTCTTGATGAGAAAACTGCATCTAAGGCAATCAAATCTAATTTGATAAATGAAGATATGTTCTGGGATCTTTTTCCACTCCCGAGTATTTCAAAAAATAATATATATTTTGATCCTGATGGTGACAACTGGCGAGGGCGAATCTGGCCTCCGATGAATTATCTGATTTATCTCGGTCTGCGGGAATATGATGCCGAAAGTGCATATCATATTGCAGATTCTTCTATTTCCATATTTGAAAAAGAATGGAGCAATGAAGGTCATATTCATGAGAATTACAGCATGCATACTGGATGGGGCGAACCACTTCCTGATACCTACTCCAGAAGTTGTCCTTATTATTCCTGGGGTGGATTGATGCCGCTGATGTTCGTTGATGAAATTTTTGGCATTGAGCTTTGGGAAGAAGGATTTCAGATTGGATCTCTCTATCATACCGAACCAGTTGAGCTGATTGATTTTCCTTTTAAAGATGGTAACAGGATCACAGTTAATATTGATCCGGAAAAGGGAACAACTGTAAAGTTGAATGATCTTTTGATAATCGAGGCTGATGGATTGATCAAGGTCAGAAATTTTATTATTAATAGTAAAGAAATTCGCTTTTATTTCATGTTTCCAGGAGATCGCTTGAAAGTAAAAGTATGTGGTATGATTGAGGGACAGTATAAGATTAATGCAATTTCAGGTGAAACCCATGTTGAGAATATGTATGATTTGAATCCTTCAACCGGAGTTTCATTTGAGTTTACTCGAAAAAAGCCTTTTCAAAAGGATTATCTATCGCTGAAGATAATTAATACCGAGGAGAATATTTATGAGTTATAAAAATGGTGGCATTTTTTTCGGATTTTTTATTCTGGTCTATTATTTCACCAGGAATTCAATATTTAAAATGATAAAATCAGCTTTAAAACAATTAACCGATTTTCTTCTAGAAGAACCTGTACCGAATTCATCGGTTAAGATAGAAGAAGGGAAAAAAATTGATTCAGAAAAATAGACTGTATTTTTCTATCAGTTTTATAAGCTGCGTCCTTTTATATTTTATTACGACAACATTTCCTGTATTTAAAGCCAGTCAAGTTATTGGGGCTTTTGCAATCACATTGTTTGCATTTTTATTCATTACAAGAACAACTGATGTATTACTTAAAAGGAAAACCGGGGATATTTTACTTATATCACTCGCAGTTTTTGCAATACTTGGAGTTTTTGTTATTAACAAGTCATTATATAATTTTTCTGAATTACCGGTTTCAAAGAAAATTATCAAAGTTGTTGAAAACGATGATAAATTACAACTTATGGAATTTGAAAAATCAGATTCAAAGTCTGGAAAAATCATATTTGAATCTGTAAAAAAATTCTGGTTATTCAAAATGTTTTCAATCAATATATGTTTGCTGGTCATTGCGTTATCTCTTGGATGCCTTCTTGGTAAAAAAGTAGAAAAACCGAGCCATATTTTTGCTATTATTGTACTGGGCGGAGTTATGGATATGTGGAGTGTTACATCTGGTGTTACTCAAAAGATTGTGAGCTCAAAACTAAATTGTTATTATTTTTTATTTAACTGGCCAGTCGCAGGATCAGCATCTGTGACATATCCATTAATCGGTAGCACTGATTTTCTTTTTATAGCACTGTTTCTTTATCTTGTTAGAAAATTTGAACTACCTGTATTTAAAAATATTGTTGGACTGGTTCTGGGAGTTTTAAGTTCTATTTTCTGTGCTTCCGTACTTGGTGTTGGAATACCAGCTCTTCCTTTTATTGGACTTGCGGTTCTGATTCTAAATTTTAAGGCAATTCTACCAGACAGGAATGAAATGATCCAGATTGTTGTTGGTTCGATTGTCATATTCACAACATTTTCCCTTTTGTGGAAATTAAAAAAGAAGTAGAGGGTATTATGAGTATTACTAAGCCGAAGAAACTTACTGCAAGAATTCTGAAAGAAGAACTTGACCTGCTTTCAATGACAAGTGATTCCTTTCTTGATAAAGAAATAGAGTCCAGTTATTTTACAACTGGTGGTCTTGAGATAGCAGATTTTTTTAATTTTTTTATACCTGGAAATCTTGTTTGTTATGGGAAAAATGAAATTGCTTATTTTAACAGTCTTCCTGCAGATATAAGCAAAATTATTCAGGAAAAGATATTTCTCTTGTGTCCTTCATGTATTGTAACAAGCGCTCCAAAGTTTTCTATTCCAAATGATATGTTTAAACTTGCCCGACGATACAAAGTACCTTTATTTAGAACAGGAAGAAATTATCATCAGCTTGTTACAGCACTTGATTTTTTTCTCACAAAGTGGTTTGCGCCTGAAAAAAGTATTCATGGAACGATGATGGAGGTTTTTGGAACTGGTGTATTACTTCTTGGAAATAGTGGTCTTGGAAAAAGTGAGTGTGCGCTGGAGTTGGTAAAACGCGGACATAGATTGATTTCAGATGATATTGTAACAATTAAGAAACTTGAAGGTGGAAGATTGATTGCACGGGGTAATGACCTTACACGTCATCATATGGAAATCAGGGGAATTGGAATAATCAATATAAAATCTCTTTTTGGAATTGGTGCTATTCTTGAAGAAAAAGTCATAGAGCTTGTTGTGAAGTTTGAAGAGTATAGTAAAAATAAGGCTTATGATAGACTTGGTATTGATGTAGATACTTTTGATATGTTTGGTATTTTTATACCCAAAAATACAATTCCTGTATCTGAAGGTAAAAATCTTTCAATCCTGGTTGAAACCGCCGCGTTGAATCACCATCTCAAAAAAGTTGGTGAAAATACACCACAGATATTTATAGATAAAATCGATAAGTTTTTCTTATGAGACAAATACTCCTTTTTATTCGTTTATACTGGAAAATTTTTCTTGTAATCATAATTGGATCACTTTTTATTTCTGTTTCTTTTATACTGATTATGGGGAAAAGATTCGAGTATCTGTTTAATTATGGAGTGTCTAGATATATTGCAGCTCTTCTTTTGGGTGGAATAGGAGCTTCTATCATTATATATTTTGTTTTTGCCCTTGTAAGAAAGATCATGTTGAGTCAGGAAAAGGGTAGTAAAATTTGGAGAATGCAGTTTTTCAATGAACGCCTTGAGACAGGATTGAAAATTGTATCACTTGGTGGCGGAACTGGTCTTCCTGTTATTTTAAATGGAATCAATAGATATACATCAAATATTAGTGCAGTAGTAACGATGTTTGATGACGGTGGATCTTCTGGTAAGTTAAGAGAACAATTGAATATTCTTCCGCCTGGAGACATAAGAAATTGCCTTTTTGCTCTGGCTAAATCTGGAAAATTAATGAAGGAACTTTTCCAATATCGTTTTAAAAGTGGTGATTTGAAAGGTCATCCAGTTGGGAATGTACTCCTTGCGGCTATGTCTAAAATATCAGGTGATGATATGAAAAAGGGTATTGCTGAAATTGAAAAGATCTTATCGATCAGGGGAAGAGTTTTACCGGTTACATTTGAACACGCAATACTTTCAGCAATAAAATCAAAAAGTAAAACTCTCGTTGAAGGTGAATCAAGTATCAACAAAGTTCAGGGGAAATTTTATGATATTTTTACGAATCCCAGAAAACTGAAAGTGAACAACGATGTGATAACTGCAATTAAAAATGCTGAAATTATTACATTGGGACCTGGATCGCTTTTTACAAGTGTGATTCCAAATTTACTTGTAAAAGACGTCTGTAATGCATTGAATCAGACTAAGGTTCCGGTTGTTTATATATGTAATCTCATGACTGAAAGTGGAGAGACTGATGGTTTTAATGTGACTGATCATATAAATGCAATTCTGGAATTTTCATCCCTGGAAAAAATAGATTACGTATTATACAATCTTGCGCCAATTTCTCCAATTCTACTTGAAAACTATCAACACGAGGATGCTTTTCCGGTGAAGGTTGATTATGTTAATTTCAAAAAATTTAAAAACATTGAATTTATTGGAGATGATCTGGTTATTGAAGAAAATTCAGTAAGGCATAATTCCAGAAAAATTGCAGATATAATATATTCGACCTATGAAAAAACTAGCTAATACAATTCGTGCACAGCTTTGTGATGATATGCTGCGAAATATTGAAGATGAAGAGGTATTTATTGCTTCACTTCTTCATACATCATCCTATTTCGAATTATTGGGAGCTGGGAATGTAGCTTTAACATATGAGACAAATCTTCTTATTCTTGCGAAAAGGATATTCAGCTTTTTAAAACAATTCAGTTCAAAATGTGAGATAAAAGTAGAAAAGCAGAAGAACAAGGAAATAAAAAAAATTAAGATTATTGTACCTTATACTGCTGAACTTGAAACTTTTTGCAAGAAGATTAGAATAGATATGTTTGAAGTCAGAAACCTTGATTTTGTAATGTCAGATGCTGCCTTATCAGCATATATCAAAGGTGTGTTTCTGTCGTGTGGATACCTTGAAAACTATCATGATAGATATTTTCTGGAATTCTATTTTCAAACTCAACATTATTCAGATATTTTCTTCAATCTTTATAATCGAATTATTCCAGATTTGAAAAAAAGATGCAAAAAGAATAAATATGCAGTGTTTACGCAGACTAAAAAAGGAGTTGAAGCATTTCTGAATGTATCAAATGCTACTAAAACCTTTTTCAAACTTCTGGACTCAATTATCATAAAAGAGATAAAAGCCGGGGTTAACAGGAAGACAAATTTTGAATTTGCTAATCTGGATCGTATGAGTGACGCCTTCCATAAATTTAAACAGAAGTATCAAAAGTTTTTGAAAAATGATGGAAATATTGAAGATCTTTCCAGTAAAATTCGTGAGATAGTTATTTTAAGAAAAGAATTTCCTGAGTTATCACTTTCTCAACTTGGAAGTAAGGTTGATCGTGGGATGAAAAAAAGTACCGTAAATTACTGGCTGAATAAATTTTATAAAATAGTTGAAGAGATGTAAAATGAAGATATGCAATTCAAACTAAACAGTGAATTTAAACCATCTGGTGATCAACCATCTGCCATTAAGGGTCTTACGGATAGCTTGCGAAGCGGGGCAAAACATCAGACTTTACTTGGAGTAACAGGAAGTGGGAAAACATTCACAATAGCAAATATAATCGCTGAGTTAAAAAGACCTGCTTT
>DAOVTB010000224.1 GCA_030633305.1 Candidatus Muiribacteriota bacterium | reverse complement strand
CTCAGCATAAATTGTCTTGAAAAATCCCAATTTCATCTCATTCAGAACGTCTAGATGGTAAAATTGAAAAAGAAAAGCAAAAAGATGAGTAAATCTTAAAATAAACAAAGAATAATACCAAATACCAATATAGACGGGGTCACATGGAACTTTTGTGAACTTGAAATTCAAGTTCATGAAAGTTGCTTTGACCCCTGCGCCAGATAAGTTGTTTCCACCAAATATTGTATAGAAGTATATTGCAACACAGCCTTATGTATCAATCCTACTGTTATTTGGTATTTATCTAAACAGGGTCAGGGCACATTTCATTCAGCTCGATCATCGAGCTAAACAAAAGTCCTTCTTACCCTAGCTGATATTAACTTTTCCTCTTCGTCCTCAGCGATCTCTGCGCGATGTTTTTTTACTTTTCCATCAATTTCTCGATATCAGAAATTTCCTTAGGTATAGATTTTGACAGGTTCTCAAAACCATTTTCAGTAACCAGAATATCATCCTCGATTCGGATTCCAATTTTTTCCTTCTCGATATACAATCCTGGTTCAACAGTTATAACCATTCCCGGTTTAAACTCAGTAGTTGTGTCTAGCGGATCATGACCATCAAGACCTAAAAAATGCGAAACTGTATGATAAAAATATTCGGCAAGTTCATTTATCGATTTTATCAAACCAATATCAATACATCTACGTGATAGTTCTTCACGACATAAATCATTCAGATATTTTAACGTCAATCCAGGTTTTACAGCATTTATTACAGTTTTTTCAACTTCAAGCACAAGATTATAAAGGACTTTCTGACGTTCTGAAAATTTTCCAGAAGCTGGAATTGTACGACTGATATCTGCATTATAATATTCAAATTGAGCCCCACAATCAATAAGTACAAGATCATTCTCACCTATTTCACATTGATTTGTCTCGTAATGCAACACTGTAGCGTTTCCACCTGATGCACATATAGTCGGAAAAGCAAGATCTTTTACTCCGTTGTATCTCAGCGAAAACTGAAAATGGGCATCCAGCTGATATTCCATCATTCCAGGTCTGGCATTTTCCAGTACACATTTTAATCCGTCATCTGTTAAACGAATCGCTTCTTTGAGTTTTGAAATTTCAAGATCACTCTTTATTGCTCTGCATCCAGAAATCTCAGAAAACAAATTATTGATTTTTATATCAGGGTATCTACGCCTGAATTCTTCAGAATATTTAATTGCCGGGTTCCAATCTTCATCCCAGCTTCTTCTTTCCAGATCTAAAAAAATTTCAGAGTAAACATGTTTAAACATCCACATGGAAACCCATGGTTGAAAATCATTATTTTCACCTATAGAATCTATGCCCGATTGAGTTTTAGCTTCATCTTTTGTTAAAAAATGTCCTAACCATTTCTCTTTTTTAGGGTCACCAGATTTTATGAAAACAGTTGTCTGAATTTCATCCTTATCCTTGCGCATAACCAGGATTGAATTTTCCTGATCAATCCCAGTAAGATAATAAAAGTTTCTGTTTGGAGTAAATGGGTAAACTCCATCTGCTGTCTTTTGTTTCAATGTTCCAGAAAACAAAATCAATATACTTTTATCTGTTAATTTTTCTGCTATTTTTTTTCTATTTTCAATAAAAAATTCTGCGTTCATATTTTGGATTCTCCTGATTAATTCAATTCTAAAATTATCAATTAACGTGAATTTTTTTAATCCGATTAATAGAACGGGAGGGTCACAGACCCTCCCCTACATATTTGTTCTTTATTTCTCTTTGCGCCTTTGTGTGAGCTATTTCTTAAAGTTTTGAAATCAATGCGTCAGCCATTTCTTTAGTAGAAGCAGCTCCATTACTAAGAACTTCTGGTGAACCTGACATCTTCATCATGTCATAAGTACGAACTTTACCTTCAGAGATGACTTCAGCTATAGCTTTTTGTATCTTGGCTGAAATCTCTTTTTCGTTAATATGATCAAGCATCATACATGCAGATGCAACCATAGCTATCGGATTAACTATCGAAGTTTCATAATCAGCGTATTTAGGAGCACTTCCGTGTGTTGGCTCAAAAACAGAAACTTCTTCACCAAGATTAGCACTACATGCAAATCCAAGTCCACCAATCAAACCAGCAAAACCATCAGAAATAATGTCTCCAAACATATTTCCAGCAACCATTACACCATAGTTTTCAGGATTTTTTGTAAGCCACATCATCTGGGCATCAATATTAGTATTGTTAAGCCAGATTTCTGGATATTTTTCTTTTTGCATCACTTGAGCCAATTTGAGCATCATTCCAGAAGTCTCTCTTATTACATTTGGCTTTTCACAAACTGTCACTGATTTGTAACCATGTTTTCTTGCATATTCAAATGCCGATGTCAGGATTCTTTCAGTTGCTTTTTTTGAAAAAATTCTGGTAGACACTGACAGTTCATCCTTTGGAACATCACCAAAGTTTTTACTCATTTTTGGATGTGTCATGAGTGCATCATAAACCTGTGTTGGAGGATCTGACCATTCAACTCCTCCATACAATCCTTCAGTATTCTGTCTGAATACAACAACATCTACTTCAGGTTCTTCAATCCCACCATTTTTTCCTCTTCTGATGAAGTTCAAAGGGTTTCCTGTATAGGCTTTACATGGTCTAATACAGATATCAAGATTGAAATGCTGTCGGAGTCCAACAATCGGACTTGAATAAACAAGTCCTTTCCCCTGTAGTTCCTCACATAATTCTGATGCAGCCTGATCTTTAGGCTTTGATGTTATCGCACCAAAAAGAGCTACT
Source organism: Candidatus Muiribacteriota bacterium (assembly GCA_030633305.1). GTDB lineage: Bacteria > Muiribacteriota > DAOVTB01 > DAOVTB01 > DAOVTB01 > DAOVTB01. Next base: position 4,170 of record DAOVTB010000224.1, on the reverse strand, counting down.
TTATGTTTTTCTAACAGATCCAACGTTCTTTGAGGAAGAGGATTTCCTTCTTTTTTCCAAAATTCCCACCCTATGTCAGCTTCTACATAATCAGCTTCAAAACCTGCTGCGTCAAGAACTCGAATAGTTTCTTCGAGAACCTCACGACCAATCCCATCACCAGGGAGTTTTACAATTGTTCTTTTACTCATTGATAATAATCCTCCGTTTAATAATTTTTGTCTTTACTTTTTATCTAGCTTACGTTTTGTATGTGGCAACAACCCACCATCATTAAATATTTCCAGTATAAATGGAGGTAATTTCACAAAATCAAATTCTTTACCTCCAGCTTTCAATTTCCCATTAATAAAATCAACCTCAGCAGTGTCACCTTTTTTTAGCAAGTCTACCGCTTCAGGACATTCCACAACTGGCAAGCCTTCATTGATGGCATTTCTAAAGAACAACCGTGAAAATGATTTCGCAATTATTGCTCCAGCACCAGCTTCTTTTATACATGTCGCTGCCTGTTCGCGGCTTGAACCGCAACCAAAGTTTTTTCCGGCAACTATAATGTCATTTTTCTGAACATTTTTAGCAAATTCCGAATCCAGATCTTCAAGGGCATGTTCTGCCATTTCTTTTCTATCAGAAATAGTGTAAGTATATTTTCCTGGAAATATTACATCTGTGTTTATATCATCACCGTATTTCCATACTTTTCCTACAATCATTTTTTCCTCCTGTTAATATGTCGTGTCAGCTCCATACATTATTCATGGACTTGTTATTTTTCCTGTAAGTGCACTGGTTGCTACAGTCAACGGAGAGGCAAGATAAACTGACGCTTCCTTACAACCCATTCTACCTTTAAAATTCCTGTTAGCAGTCGAAATACAAACTTCTTCCGGTGCCAGAGTTCCTTCATGCGCACCAAGACATGGACCACAACCTGGATTCATAATAACAGCTCCAGCATCAATAAGAATTTCAATATAACCCAATTTGATAGATTCCTTGTATATATCCATAGAAGCAGGAAAAACAAGCAATCTCACATCAGGATGAATCTTTTTTCCCTTGAGTACACTTGCAGCCATTTCAATATCTTCAACCCTGCCATTTGTGCATGTTCCAATTAATGCCTGATTTATCTTCACATCACTTAATTCATCAGCAGTCACACAATTATCAACAGTATGTGGTCGAGCAACAGTGGGTTTGATTTTTGACACATCATATTTCAAAACTTTACTATATTTACAATCTTCATCAGAATAAACTGCCTTAAATTTTTTATCCGTTCTTTCTGACAACCACAAAAGTGTCTTTTCATCAGGTGGAATGTATCCATTTTTCGCACCCATTTCAACACTCATATTCGAAAGAACCATCCTATCTGACATATTTAATGCACTGATTGCAGGACCAGTAAATTCACACGAACTGTAAAAAGCGCCGTCAGATCCAATATCACCAATAATATGGAGTATAAGATCCTTACTCGTCAAATTATCTGGCCATTCTCCAGTAATTTCAAACTTGATCGTCGGAGGAACCTTAAACCAGATCTTACCTGTTCCAAAGATCACAGCCATTTCGCTTCTTCCAATACCAGTAGAAAAAGCACCAACTGCACCATACATAGTAGTATGAGAATCAGATCCTACTCCAACCATTCCAGGTCCAATATGCCCTTTTTCAAGAACAATTTGATGACACACTCCATTGTTAATATCATAAAATTTTTCAATTTCCTGATTTTTAACAAATTCCCGAATTACCTTGTGATTTGATGCATATTTTTCGCTTGCCGCTGGAACACAATGATCGAGAACTATAATATGAAGATTTTGATCATAGATTTTTTCAATGCCAAGAGTCTCAAACTTCTTGGATATAGCCGCCGTATTGTCATGACTTAATGCAACATCAGGAACTATTTCTACAATCTGTCCGACTTCAACATGATCCAAACCTGCCTTTGCAGCAAGTATTTTCTGTACAAATGTCTGCCCCATATTTCCCCCTGAATTTTTATATTCATCGAATTGATAAAATATTCTAACATATGGAGAAAAAATTTCAAGATAAATACATATTAATATATACTCTTGGTTGACAATAATATATTATCCAATATAATGAGAGTAGATTATTCAGGAGAATTCAATTGCTGAAGAGATATAAGCTTTATAAAATAATTGCATTAATAGTGCTTTTTACATTCATCTCAGGAAATTTATCTGTTTTCTGTAAGATTTCAGATTTTAATATACCAAGATCAATAAAAATACTGAAGCCAAGGCAAAATGAAATAATTGGAAACAGAGCCGTAATAAAATGGTCATTCCCTCATAAAAATCATGATTTTGTTGTAAAAATAATTGATAAAGAAACATTGCAGATCGTTCAGGAAGTAGAAACGAGTGTAATGACATTGGAAGCCAACATAGACAGCATTGAACCTGGAAAAAACTATGGCCTAAACATTGAAGCCAGACAGGGTGATAAAGTTACCGGGCTTTCAGATTATGTTTCTTTCACAATGTTTGGTGACGTTGAAGACATCGAGGATGAACCAACTGTTGAAAACGTTGTAGAAGCTCCTCCAAAAAGTAAAGGTGATTCTTTTCTAAGTAAACTGTTTGTAAGTAAAACCGGCAGGATGTCAATTATTGAAAAAGTGGGCTGGTGGATGGCAAAATATATTCTGGTTCCCAGTATATCGATGGCGGTTACAACTTCATTAGGAGTCGCTTTTCCACCTGCCGCTTTAATGGTTGGCCAAATGCTTGTTGGTGCTGGCGGAACTGGAATAGTCAGTTATTTGAATGACAAAAGAACAAATCAATTGAAAATCACCAATAAATCAGAAAAGGAAATGCGCTTTGATGCGATCATCACCGCAGTAAGCAGAATCGGATATCTTCCATTTTCAATGGTCGGCGGCGGAATAGCTGCCGCAGGAAGTCAATTTACCACTCAGGCTATTATTAAAAACGCTTTAGTACATGGCGGCTTCAGAACTATTGCAGTTGCAGCAAGTAGCGGAATCGCCGGGATAGCCAGGCATTATCTTGCTCATAATTATCTTGATATTAACAGTAGGATACTTGCTTTGGAACAGCAAATATATATGATCCTTATCAAATATAAAGATAAAAAATTTGATACGATCACAGCAGCTGATCAAAAAAAGCTTGCCGAATTGGAAGCAGAAATCAACAAATGGAAATCAAAAGATTACAGCTGGCAGGATTTTTTAGGAAAGGATATTAAAAAGGCAGCAATAAGCGGTTTGTTCAGCGGTTGGGGCGGAGCTCTTCCGAAAGCTGCAGCTGGAATATTTTCACGCTCGCCATTTACAGTAAAGCTGTCCATGCAGCTGTTTGGCGGTCCTGGTCATAGTTTACAGATTTCAGAGTTATTAACAATGCATCCTTTTACATTCATGTCTGGTTTTCTTGGTGGACATGTAGAAAAAGACGCAAAAACATCAGATCTTATGTCAATTATTGATAAACAAAAGGCTTATAAAGAAGGTTCAGCAGAATGGAAGTATTATATGCTTCAGGTAAATCGTCTAGAAAAAGAGATTAAAGGAATTAATCCTATTCAAAAAGGTGTTTCGGAAATGGCATTAATGTCCATTATCAAAGGTGGTAATTTTGCATTCAAACTTGGAAAAGCCCGGTTGATTGATATGCCAAAGCAGAGAAAAATGGAAATCGACGAGAAATACAAGAGCACAGTTACACACTGGAAAAATACCGATACCCTTAGAAATAAATACCAGACACTGAAGGATAATCCGCCAAATAAAGCTCAATTTGGTAATGTAAATAATTATTTGAAAGCCAAATTCACATATGATAAACAGCTTTCACAGGCAAAAGAAAAATTCGAAATTTCTGCAGTACAATCCATGTATAAAGATAAAGATGCTCAAAATATTCAGTTAAAGTCTCAAATTTCTAAAGAACATGATTATAATACTAAAGTCAGTAGCAATATCGAATTAGCAAAAGTCCTGGGCAGAAAAGAATATTTGAACGAGATGGTTAAAGTCATGAAAACAAATCCAACTTATACCGGAAAATCCAATGATCAATTAAAAAACATTGCTATGGAAAAACTTAATACTCATTACAAGGATTCATACGTTACACTTCAGAAAGAGATGGG
>DAOVTB010000281.1 GCA_030633305.1 Candidatus Muiribacteriota bacterium | reverse complement strand
TTTCTTAACTCTTGTTAATTTGTGTTCTGATGAGATGAAATTTGGATTTTTCAAATCCGGTCAAACCGAGGCGCACTTTTGTGCGTTGAGGTTTGAACTGATGCCGAAAAATTCAAAGTTCGCTCAGTCAGGACGCAAATTATACTCTTCTTTTCTTTGGCGGTCTACAACCATTATGTGGAATAGCTGTTACATCCCTAATCATTGAAATCTCAAGACCAACTGCCTGAAGACTTCTAATCGCCGCTTCTCTTCCGGAACCAGGTCCTTTAACATAAACTTCAAGTCTTCTCATTCCTAAATCAAGTGCTGTTTTACCAGCATTTTCAGCTGCTAACTGAGCAGCAAAAGGTGTAGATTTTCTTGAACCTTTAAAACCAACTTTACCTGAACTGGCCCATGATATTGTTCCACCGGTACGGTCTGTTATTGTAATAATTGTATTATTAAAAGTAGAATGAACGTGGGCGCAACCAAATTCAACTATTCTACGTTCTTTTTTCCTCGTAGACTTTCTTTTCTTCTTAGCCATTACAGTACTCCTTCTAAACTATTCATTTTACAGATCTATACTATATTTTTTTCTTGCGTTTTGCTCCAACAGTCCTCTTTTTACCTTTGCGTGTTCTTGCATTAGTCTGAGTCCGCTGACCTCTTACAGGAAGTCCACGTCTGTGTCTCATTCCACGATAACTACCTATTTCCATCAATCGTTTGATATTCATTGTAGTATCACGTCTAAGATCACCTTCAACGATAAAATTCTTTTCAATAATTTCTCTTAACTTTGCAACTTCCGAATCTGTAAGTTCTTTTACACGTCGATTAATATCAATATTGGAAGTCTGTAATATTTTCTTTGCACTTGGTCTACCAATTCCAAAGATATATGTCAGAGCAATTTCTACTCGCTTATTGTTTGGTAAATCAATTCCTGAAATTCGTGCCATATTTCTTTCCCCCTAGCCCTGTTTCTGCTTATGTTTTGGATTCTGACAAATAACCTTTAAAATTCCACGTCTTTTAATAATCTTGCATTTTTCACATCTCTTTTTCACTGATGCTGCAACCTTCATAATGAAATCCTCCTAAACGAATTAAATTCTAATCTATATAAATTGTGCCAGCCTATATTCAAATTACTTATGGCGGTAAGTTATTCTTCCTCTATTAAGATCATATGTAGAGATTTCAACTGTAACTTTATCTCCTGGAAGGATCTTAATATAATGCATTCTCATCTTGCCTGATATATGAGCTAGAACTCTGTGCCCATTGTCAAGTTCGACTTTGAAAGTAGCATTCGGAAGTGGTTCAACCACAACTCCCTGAACTTCAATCTTCTCTTCTTTTTTACTCATCTTACCACCTTTTCTACTTTATGAAGCTAAATGTTAGCACACCCGTAGGGTTTTGTCAAATTTAATTATCCTGTTTCTGTCAATATTTCTGTTTTTCCATCAATTAATGCTACGGTATGTTCAAAATGTGCTGATAACTTTCTATCTGTAGTAACTACGGTCCAGTTATCTGATTTCAATTTCACGTTGCATCTACCTTCATTCAACATCGGTTCAATTGCAAGCACCATACCATCAAGAAGCTGATCACCAGTACCCTTTTTCCCAAAATTTGGAACCTGAGGCTTTTCATGAAGCGATTTACCTATACCATGACCGACAAAATCCCTTACAACAGTGAATCCATTCTTTTTAGCGTAACTGCAAATAGCATACCCAATATCACCTAATCTTTTACCAACTTTCATTTCAGCAATTCCAGCATAAAGAGCTTCTTCAGTCGTTTTAACCAGTTTTTTTGCCTTTGGAGATACCTTTCCTATCATATACGTATGGCAACTATCACTGAAATAACCATCATACACAAGTCCAACATCAATCCCTACTATCATTCCTGATTTCAACAATCTTGTACTTTTAGGTATCCCATGAACAACTTCATCATTAATTGAGATACGAGTAGAAGCTGGAAAACCATGATAATTTAAAAATGCAGGTTTCGCTCCCATTTTACAGATAAGTTTATAAACAAATGTATCTATTTGTTTGGTAGACTTTCCTTCCCTAACATAGGAAGAAACTTCTGCAAACAATGTTGCTAGAAGTTTCCCTGCCTTTTTCATCTTCTTTAATTCATCTGAAGATTTAATTTTAATCAGGTTAATTTTCACTTGTCAAAATCACTTTAGTGCTTTTACAACCTCGTTGTAAATTTCACTAGAATTTCCTTCGCCATTAATATTGATTAATTTTCCTTCTTTTTCATAATACTCTATCAATGGCGAAGTTTTTTTTCTATATTCTTCCATGCGGATCTTTATTGCTTCTTCACAGTCATCTTTGCGAATAACAAGAGTCCCGCCACAATTGTCACATATTGATTCCTTCTTAGGAGGAATGTTGTATTTATGGAATATGCTTTTGCAATCCGGGCAACTGAGTCTATTTGAAAGCCTGAATACCAGTTCTTCAACAGATACTGTAAAATTCAATACAGAATCCAGTTTATGCCCAAGAATTTTCATTATCTCCTCAAGTGCTTCAGCCTGCTCAATTGTTCTTGGAAAACCGTCCAGAATAAATCCCTTTGTAATTCCAGAGATCTTATTTTTCATCATTCCAATGATAACATCATTGGTGACTAGTTCGCCTTTTTCCATAAAACTTTTGGCAACTTTACCAAGGGAAGATCCTGCAGCAACTTCAGCGCGCAAAATATCACCTGGCGAAAGATGTTCCAAACCAAATTCAGCAACTGCTTTTTTGGCCTGTGTTCCTTTTCCAGCACCTGGAGGTCCTAAAAATATTCCTCTATACATAATCATATACTCCTGTTAAATAAAACCTATTTAAGAAGTGATCCCTTTTTATTCATAAATCCTTCGTAATGTCTTGTCAAAAGATGTGTTTCCATCTGTTTAACTGTATCAAGTGCAACACCAACAACGATCAAGAGTGCTGTTCCACCAAACTGGAATTGTACACGAAATATTACAATTAGAATAATTGGTAATACCGCAATACCTGCCAGAAATACACCGCCTGCAAGAGTAATCTTAGTAAGTATCTTGTCAATATATTCTGCAGTTTTTCTTCCAGCTCTGATACCAGGAATAAATCCACCATATTTCTTCATATTATCTGCAAGATCTTTCGGATTGAAAGTAATCGCAGTATAAAAATATGAAAAGAATATGATCAATCCTGAATACACAACAAAATAGAATAGTGATTCCCATGTAATATTATTGTACGGCTGTGTGAAAAGAGTTTGAATCTTGTTAAGAACCCAGTACATTGTACTAGTTGAATCAAACCTTCCAACAAACATTCTCGCTATCATTGCTGGAAACAGCAAAATTGATGATGCAAAAATGATAGGAATAACACCAGCTGAATTAAGTCTCAATGGTATATGAGTAGCCTGTCCACCATATACTTTTCTTCCAACAACTTTTCTTGCATACTGAACTGGGACTTTTCTAGTTCCTTCAGTTATAAAAATAACAACAGCGATAACACCAAAACTTATTGCTGCTAGTATTATCATTTTTGGAATGAATAATTGATCATCTTTTAATGAAGCATAAGTTTGAATCAATGCTGCAGGAAGACGGGATACGATAGCTGCAAAAATAAGTAATGAGATACCATTTCCAATTCCTTTGTCAGTGATTTTCTCACCAAGCCACATGATAAACGAAGTTCCAGCAGTAAGTGTTATTACTACAAGAAATGACCACCAGAAAAATGTAGAACCAGTAAGTATTCCACCAAGAGCAAGTCCAGAATTGTTAAGCATGAATGAAATACCAAGTGCCTGAAAAGCACCAAGTACAACTGTTCCATAACGTGTATACTGACTGATCTTTTTTCGGCCTTCTTCGCCCTCTTTAGCAAGTTTTTCAAGTGCAGGTATTACATATACAAGCAACTGCATGATAATGGAAGCGTTAATATAAGGCGCTATTCCAAGTGCAAAAATCGAGAAATTCCTTAAAGCACCACCACTGAACATATCAAGAAAGCCCAAAAGACCTTCTGACTGATTCTGAAACAATTCACCCATCTTTGCTAAATCAATTCCGGGAGTAGGAATGTGAACACCGAGACGATAGATAACTATCATTGCAAGTGTAAAAAGTATCCTTCTCTTTAATTCCGGAACCTTGAAAGTATCTGCTATTTTTCCAAACATTATATCACCTCTATTTTTCCAGATGCCTTTTCTATTTTTTCCTGTGCGCCTTTAGTAAATCTATGTGCGCGAACAGTTAGAGCTTTTTCTAATTCACCCTTACCAAGAATCTTTACTCCATCTTTTTCAATTTTTCTTAAAATTCTGCTTTCAAGCAAAAGATCAGGAGTAACCACTGTGCCTTCATCAAAAGCATTCAATGTGTTGATATTCACTTCTGAGTACTCTTTAGCAAAAATATTTGTAAAACCTCTTTTAGGAAGTCTACGTGCAAGCGGCATCTGTCCACCTTCAAACCATGGAGGTTTTGGTCCACCACTTCTTGATTTTTGTCCATCCATACCGCGACCGGCCGTTGTTCCCCAACCACTACCCTGACCTCGACCAATACGTTTCGGTTTTTTAGTTTTCAGAGTTTTTAATTTATAAATACCGATTTTCATCTTTTCAGCCTCCTGTCAGCTACTTTCTAGGTACGTAACCGATCTTATCTTCTTCGAGATCA
>DAOVTB010000060.1 GCA_030633305.1 Candidatus Muiribacteriota bacterium | reverse complement strand
GCGGCATCACCACTTCCAGCATTAGTTGGAGGATTATAACCACCATTATATCCAGGGTCACCACCACCGACAACATCATTAAGTGTTTGCTGTGCGCCACCTAAAAGATCATTAACAGCATTACCAATTCTGTCAAAAATTCCGCCACCTTGTGGAATGTTATTGCCCCCACCAATATTTGGAGCATTTCCAACAAACTGCATTGCTTTGCAACGAAGAATTGCTTTTCCGGCATCCCATGATAATTTTCCAAGAGGATTAGTTTTGATAACCATCTTGTAATTATCAATTGCGGCATCTGGATTACGCATCATCTCATAACATGCACCAAGTTTAAAATATAGTACTTCTGGTGCTCCGTAAGGTTTTTCAAGCTCTTTTGCAAGAGCTTTTTCGTAGGCTTTGGCTGCCCACTCATATTTTCCCTGCTTATACAACTTATCCCCGGATCCTTCATAATCACACCCTGCCATTGGAAGGATCAGGAGTATTATGAGGGTCAGTAAAAATAATTGTCTCATTTTCATAATTGACTCCCCCATGTTTTTTTTTTGCTCTCCTCGGTAGAGAACCCTACTTTATACTTATTACTTTTATTACAGGAACAATGTTTTTTCCTGTAATCGTTATTGTAAGACTATCTTCATCTTTAAGCCATTCTCTGTCGAATATAAACCTGCATCCACCATTTTTGTTTGTTTTACGTACTATATAAAGGTTTTTTCCCTTGCAAACAATAATTGCATTTTTAATAGAAACGCCGTTTATAGTCTTTACATTAATAGTTATACTCTTTTTCTGACTTTTGTCAAGTTCATCTGGACACTTAATTGAAATTTCTGTTGGTTTTTCTGACCATGGCATTAAAGATGGATCCCCAAGTATATTATAAAAATGAAATTGATCAATCACCTGATCATCTTCAATTCCATAATTTTTTGCCATGAAAGTCAAGCCATGTAGCATTAAGTCACCAACACTACCCTTAAATTTCTTATATTTTTTTACCATATCTATAAGAAGATCATCATTATAGAAGGAATAACTAGGCATAGTTGATCCAATAAAAACAACTGCACCGTTCTTTTCTTTTTTTATAAGTTTTTCACCGAAGCAGTCTGGTTTATTTTCATTAAATTTATTACTAAGGCATGTTGTTGATAAATAAACGGTTGGAAAATTACCGGTAAGCCTGTTGATATCAGAAATCACGAATTCCGGTTCAAGCCATCCCTGTGGTTCCCCATGCCCGCGATAACACGCAAGAAAACAACCGTTATTCAAACTGTTTACTAATTTATCATTTGTTCCATTGTCCCATGAAAAAATCCTGTAGGGGAGATAACCAGCTTGAGTAGCATAATTCGCAAGAAGAATCTGGGTTTCGTGGAAAATTCTTCCTTCTTCCTTTACAGCACTTAAAAGCATTCCTTTATAATATTCAGTATCAGATGTAGGCTTAAGTTCGTAGTTAATTGTCTTTTTTATCATTTCCGTTAATTCCTTTAGAGAATCAGCTGGAAATCTACCAATAAAGACATCAGGAAAAGGATCATCGCCATCCAGGAGGCTGTATTCGTAGTCATTTGGAATATTACCGAAAACATCACCATAAATAGGTTCACGATTATCACAAACTGGAATATACTGAGTGTCACCAACAAGAAGTACATATGATGGCTGTAACTCCCATTTGGTATATATACTGTTAAGATAGCTTTTCAACTGTGCTGGTGTTAAGTTGCTGCTAATTGATTCAGTAGTAACAACTTTTGTAATAAATCCTTTTTGAGTTTTCCAATCAGCGAAAATCTGAATTTTATTCATAAACTTTTTTGGAGTAATTATAAGGTAATCTGCTCCATTTGGAATTTGTGTCCCAACATATTTTCTAAGAGCTGGAGTACTTTTAATATTTTCAAGTATATCATTTGAGGTTGTTTTATTTTTTAGGATCTCTGGATTTATAACAAGTGAAGTAATGTCTCCAGGTATATTAAAATAAGAATTTTTTCTCTGTGGCTTTTCAATAACATTTTCAACTATTGGAGTAATACCATGTGTTTTTGTTTTCTTATTTTGATTGTATCCAGGTTTTGCAATAAATTTCATCGTCAATTTCATGTGTTTAAATGTAATAATCTGATTTTTTTTAGGCAAATACATTACAGGGGATAATGAAAGGAGAGCCAGTTTGTACTTCTTCATCTTGATAATTTTTGGATTCATTACCTTCTGTGCAGGATAACGTTCAGTTTTAGCATAGAATTCTTTGTTCCATTTGAAAGGAATTGTAATTTTTCTGGAATCAAGTGGAGGAATCTGGACTGGATAAACGGGATGTTTAAGATCATGCCATTTTTCACCCGTTCCATAAAACTGAATTTGAATTCTTGAACCTTCAGGAATTGCTACAAAAGTTCTGAAAGCAGGTAATTGTGGCTTTCCAACTGTTGAAAGTTGACCACAACCCTTTATATCCAACTTTATAAATGTCTGGTTAGATTCATTTACTATTTCCTCAGTTACGTCACCGAATTGAACATCAAGGACAACTTCACTTTCATTACTTCTCAAAATTTTATAATTTGTTGCACCGTTTGCTTCAAACTTTTCTGAATTATAAGATTCAGGATTACAAAGAATGAGGTATTTTTTTTGTAATTCCTGAAATCTATTTTTGTCAATTGCGCTGATTTTATTGTGGAGAGCTCTTGAAAGATCGCTCTGTATTTTGATAGATTCATCAGAACTTTCCTGGATATTACATGATTCGATAAGTTTTCTTGATACACCTCTGTAAAGCAGGAGTGTGTAGTCATCTTTATCAAGAATATTTTTTAACAGAGATGTTTTTTTATTGTGGTCTAACTGATTGAAATTTTTGAGGAATTGAATCTGGGACTTTCTAAAATCTATTAAATACTGTTCCGCTGTATTTGAATCAATAGTACCTGAAGAATGAAGCTGTTTACCCATCATTGCTCTCATTGAGCTTATTTCGAATGAATTAAGTGTTGTCTCCAGAGCCGAAACGTTTGCATTCAATACGAACAATAACAGAACAATAAATAAAAATGAAACTCTAAACATAAATGATTTTACCTCATATCAATTATAGGACAAAGTTCTATTTTGTCAATAGGACAAGTGTAATTTTGAAAATTATGGGATATACTATTTTATTATTTTATCATATATCTTTGTAAATTTTGCTCCGAGATGTGCATTAATTCTAGCAAGCTCATCGCCAGAAATAATTCTTCTTCTTTTTGATCTCTGACCAGTTCGTGCAGCTGAAAAGGAGGAACTTAGAGGAGTATCTACAAATTTAGCATTTGCCTGATTTGATTGCTTCATTCTCAACTCATTTATCAGTTCCTTGAGTTCTTTTTTTATGTTCTTGTTATTTGTTTTTTCAATTGCTGATTCATAGGACTCTATTGCTTCATCTATTTTATTTTGGGCGAGAAGTGCTTCAGAATAGATTATATTAATAACATATTTTTTTGGATGATAGCCTATGAGCTGTTCAATAACACCAATTGCTTTTCCAAAACTTTTAAGAGAAATAAAAAGTTTGGATAAAATCATTCCTGCTGCATAGCTGTCTGGTTTAGATTTCAAATACTTTTTTAGATAATTAATAGCTTTTTTACTCTTTTCAAGTTTGTAGTAGGAAATACCTATAATCAGATTTTTTTGATCGAATTCAAGTCGATTTTTTGTAAGGTAATCAATTGTTTCCTGATACTTTTTTTCCATCTGAAGGATTTTTGCATATAGCGCAGGAATAACAGGATTTGTAGTAGTTTTAATATATTTTTTTAATATAAATTTTGCGAAATCTAATTCCCTGAGGTAAAAATAAGTGATAGCTGTTTGATAGTCAATCATTTCAGAAGGTCTGATTTCCTTGACTTTTTTGAACCAGATCAATGCTTCAGGATAATATTTGAGTTTTCTATAGATTTTTCCTATTTTTTCTATTGAAACGATATCTTTTTCATTTTTGTTTGCAATATAATAGAAGCTGATAGCAAGTTTAAAATCTTTTTTATTTTCAAAATAGTTTCCCAGGTAATTTGCAATCAAAGGGTCAGATTTTGATCCTGGCAGAGCGAGATCAAGAAATTTCTTTGATTTATCGATTTTGTTAGTTTCAAAAAAAGATATTCCAAGAAGCTTATTTGCAAGTACAGAACCTGGATTTTTTTTGATAACTTTATTACAAAGGTTTATAACCTTGTCAAAATTATCTTCTTTCAATGCTTTTCCAGCTTTTGATAATAACATTTTTTCAACCTGTACCGGAGGTATAGGCTTATCTTTTATCTTCTTTAGTTTTCCAATATAATTGGATACAATAGTATTAATATCAGATTTTGATAAGGGATATTCAGCAGTTGCATAAACTGATGAGAAACAAATGAAAAGAAACAGAAAAAAAACAGAACAGTATTTAAAATGCATTATGTCTCCTATAACCGAGTTTAACGGGAGTTTGAAGAATTATCGCTACCTAAAGTATGAGAACCAGTATTTTTAAAATCAAGGACATCCAGTTTCATGAAAAGAAACCTTGCATTTCCATCAGTATCCTGACCGTACACTTCCAAAAGATATCTGTGGTCAGCATCAGATTTATGTCTGAAGATATGATGAAAAACAAAATCAGAAATATTATCCTGAAAATAGGAATAATCCTCTGGACGAAATTCCTTGTATCGAAGACCTTTATATCCAGGTGGTTGTGATATATCATAAATTCTTGCATAAACAAATTCAGAGTTTTCTCTTTCATCTAAAAGAGTATCAGAGGTTGCAAATTGATATGCAGTACCATCATTTAACTTAATATTAAAATCCTTGAATTTACCTTTTCCATCATTCGCAAAAGTATCGTTTGAACTGTAGTCATAATGAGAATCGGTAGGTTTTATAAAACCAAAAAATCCATCAAATTCTCCTTGATATAATAAGGTATACATCCAGAGGACTGGAGAATAATTGGCATCCTGAAATAATGTAGTATCATTATCGAATTTAAAGAAATTTGTATCAGTTTCAGTTTTACCATAGTAGTGAACATTGTTTAGGTTATCGAAAAGTACGACGTGAAAAGGATGTCTTACCCCAACTCTAAGACTGTATTTATTTTTATAGTCCCGCCAATTTGTTGTACCGCTATATTTTGTATCAAATTGAGTTGAATCGTATGGATTAAAGATTTTATGAAATTTTTTCCCGGCAGCTTCTGCATACATATTATGTGATTTTCCTGCAGCTGGACCGACTAATTCATAGAGAAGTCGGCTTCCTTTAGGAGTATATAATCCAACTCCACTTGGGAAAGGAAGATGATAATCCAAGAGTACGTGTGATGGCGAAACACTTCCATCACCTTCTACTTTAGTTACGATATGATCCCAGATAGTATTGAAGTAATTGTCATTTGCATCTACGAATATATCGTGAAGATGTTTGGGTAAAATAGGATTCTTGTTTTTAAGCTCTGGAAAAACATCGAACCAGTCAATATTTTTTGTATAGTCACAACGTTCTGAAATAACAGGGAATATTGGTGAATCATTGTAAAAACGCATTTCAGGGTATTCACTCATTTTGTATCTGAACCATGTTTGTCCTAGATCCTTTTGTGATATTTCAGTAGCACTGAGTCCTGATGTTGGAAGTTTCTGACCAAGGGGATGGTTGATTGCAACGTAAAAAAGAGGTCTGTCATTATCATTTACTCGAATTGCATTTATTGCACACCCCTGTTCATCACCAGAAAATTTTGATGCTACTTTAGTTGAAAAGTCCCGTGCAGTTTTGTAAGAATCAATTATAAATCCTTCAGGTCCAACAGGTCTTACAAACATCAAAAGGCCACCATCAGAACCAGCTGCAGTAGCAGGCCATTCGGCGTCATCATTATTATTTTTTGTATAAGCAATTGAATCAACATTTAAGCCTGAATGTGGCCATGTATTAACCCCTTGGGGCCAATCTGGAACGTTGCTTACAGGGTTTACCGACGCAGTTGCATATCGATTTGGCAGAATAATATACTTTTTATTTAATGTATATCGGCCCGCAGAACCAATTCCTGCGAAATGCATTGTCCCCCCACCATAATCAATATCGATTCCAGTTGAAGTATCTTTACTGTGAGCTTGTTTATCAAGCTTCATTCTGATAGGTCCTACCCAGAAGAAACTCTTGCCTGGCCAATCATAGAATTTATCTTCCATAATAGTTGGATAGGAAGTAAGATATTTTTTGCAGTCATTATTATGGTCAATGAAATCCCAGAAACTATCATTTGTTGCACCGGATGGTACACTATTTCCACAACTTGGATTTACTGGACATGATCCAGGGTAATTATTTGCCATCCTGAATGGTTGATTTCCACGCCAGCTTATCATTGGATATCCATCTTCATCTTCATCATAGTCATAGCTGAATTTCAGGTCACTTTTAACAGAACTGATACTGTGTTGCCCGTGTAACCCAACAACACCGGGTGATTTTAAACAGCCAACCATAGTGGAATATTGAATGTATTCCTGATCAGTGGCTCCAGATTTTTTAGTGCCGCCATCTTGTGTCTTTTCACTGACATACCCATGGCTAATACTATTAGCTTTAGTTTTAGGCCTATAAGGGGGATAAAGTGTTGTGTACCATGTCAGACCGGCTTGTGCGCCACTGGAATTATAATCCCAAAGTCTCCAGTTTTCAAATGGTCCAATTTGATAATAACAGTAAACTGCTACTTTTTCCATATTGATCATCGGATTATTATCTTTAACATAAACGACAATATCTTCAGTTATATGTTCGCCAGTTGTTCCTTCATAGAATTCATATGCGGTCTTTTCGCGAGGATCTTTCTTATCACCAGGATCACCCCATACAATATTTGTACTTCCGCATGCAGAGCCAATTGGAGTATTGTCTGCTATGACTACCTGTCGAGAAAGTATAAAAGACACAGGAAAAAGACATTCAACTTCATAATCACCATCGGGCAATAAAACTGGTATTCCGCCAGATACAGCAGATCCTGCACCAATTTTAATACTATCTTTTTCCAATTGCTTTATTTTAACTTTAAATTTGCTGTCAAGTGTTACTCGGAGCTTTATGGTGTAATATTCAGCTAGTTTCGATTCAGGATCCATTGTAGGAGTATGGAAGACATAGTTTAATTTCGTGTCTTTTGAATCTAAAACCGGATTAGTAGGATCAATACCATAAACGGTCCAATCATCGCCTGTAATTTGAGAGATATCTTCCCAATCAAGTCCCCATCTCTTTGAATCATCAGTTTGATCAGGGTCAGAATTGCCAGCCCATATTTGCTCTGAACCATCATACATGGTTATTGTCCATGTATATTTAATTCCATCTGGACCTTCAGATACATTTACTACATCATAGCCAAGCTTCATGTTCTGTATATCATCAGTTGATTCAAATCCAAGTGTAAGAGCAGCTTGACCAAGAATTACATCTTCCATATCTGAATTGGTTTTGAAATCTTCAATACCGACATCTGTATAAATTGTATATGGTGTATCTTCGGTCAGGAGGTCCCTGTCTTCGCCGTCGGGATTAGAATTATGAACGTCAAGAGTTCCTGTTGTTGCTTCAACAAACAGTCGGTCTCTATTTAGTACTACAAATCCATCAGCAGTATAACTGCAGGTCTGAAAAGCAAATAAAAGGGTAAGAACAATAATAGTTTTTTTGAATGGAATTTTCATTGGGTTTGCTCCTATTTAAAGTTATAATAAATAAGCATTCAACATAAGATCAATTTAAGTTGTTCTTATGTTGAATGCTTAAAATGTTAGAAATTTTATAATATCATACCACAATATTTTATTTAAATGCACTCATTGGTGATTTTGCAAGATTACTTAGGAGCTCATCCCAATCGATTGGATCTTTGAAAACTTCTTTCATTCCATCGCGTAATGCAGAGAAGGCATCAATGCCACCACTTTCTAATTCGTTCATCCTTGAATCAAGGTCACCTTCAAGTAATTTTCCGGCTGCAGTCCATACAGTATCCTGAATTTTTTCCATTAGTGTTTCTAAAAGGGCATTAATAATTCCTTCACACATTGCCCCCAGTGCAGCAGTTGCAACGTCAAGGCCACCACCTGTATAAATGCTGACTACCCATGAAACAATCTCGGATGCAGTTTTAATCGCTTCCCATGCATTGAATTTGACGCCCAGAATTTTCTTTTCAATACCTTTTAGTTTTTCTACCCATGAAAAAAACTTGGCGACTATAGGAATCTTTGTAAATTTTCTCAGGACTCCGAAAAGACCTTTTTTGCTTCCAAGCTGGTTAAAAAAACCATTGATTTCATCAACTGCAGCAAGCATTTTATTATAAAAGGCATTTACCTTATTTAATTGTACTTGAATTACTGCGATTTTATCCTTGATAGCTCGAATCTGTTCCTTAATTGGTTCAAGTTTATCAAAAAGATCCTGAATCCCAAGTTTTTTGATAATTGATTCTTTCAATGATGGAGGTAATTTATCCTGTAGAAGTGCATTTATGTCAAATTTATCGCCCATCTTATCAAGTGCTTTTTTTGCATATTTATTTTGGGATCCGAGTAAACCAAGCTGGTTATCAACCAGATTGGTTATATTCGACATGTCAAGTGCATTATTGATCTTTGACATTATCTGAGTTTCAATATTGAGTGCCAGATCAAGTTTTGAATTGATCTCGATTATGAAACCATTTGCTTTTGTCAGAATTTCTCCAATACCCGCTTGAACTCCCTGAACTCCTGCAAAAGTGAAAACCAATGTTAAAAAGAAAATAACTAGAAACCTTGATTTGATTTTAAACATGAAAAACTCCTTGTGTTTTTATTCTACTCAAATTTTAATGATCATTTCATATTTTTGTCAACTTTCTTTAACTAATTACTTTAAAAAAATTGATATTGAAGTTAAGAAGACTTTTGGCAAGTAAGGTGATAGGCAGGCCTACGACGTTAAAATAGCATCCATTGATACGTTTAACAAGAAGTCTGCCTTTTCCCTGAATCCCATATGAACCAGCTTTGTCAAGTGGTTCACCAGTCGCAATATAGATACGGATTATTTCTTCGTCAAAATCCCACATTGTAACATCTGTCACGGCATAGTCAATAACATAGTTGCTGTCAAGGCAATCAACTATTGCTATTCCAGAATATACCTGATGTGTGTGGTTACTAAGTTGTGAAAGCATTTTAAATGCATCATCTTCATCAGTAGGTTTACCCATTATTTTCCCATTATGTACTACAACAGTATCTGATCCTATTGTAACGCAATCCTGGCCAGTATATTCTTTAGAAATATCTAAAGCTTTTCTGTATGCATTTTCCATGGCAAGTTTAGATGGATGCATTGTTGAATCCATTATTTCTTCTACATCAGATTTATGTACTGTAAAATCCACGTTTAATTCTTCAAGAAGTTGTTTTCGTCTGGGAGAGGCAGAAGCAAGAATTATCTTTCTCATTTGTTTTCCTTTATAATAATTTTAGTGGTGTTCATGTTTGTGATGATGATGTTCTTCGGATTTTTGTTTTTTTAACCAATATGCAGTAAGTTCACCAATCTCTTTATTTATAAACATTTCTTTCTTTTTTTGACCATTTTTCTTATATACTATTTTTAATAAATGCAGTGTTGTAGGCCAAAGGTCATTCTCCATGAATTCAGGCTGGCTTTTAATTATTCCAAAAGCCCGAGTAAGGAATTCCAGAGGTCGATCATATTGTTTTTCTATAATCATAAGTAATATGGAATAGGTTGTAAGGATTTCTTCAGAATCAGGATTATTTTTTATACCTTCATCAAGAAAAATGTAACCCTGTTTTTTCTTATTCATCCACTTTACCAACATATAACCACCCAGACTGTAAGCTCGATCAAATTTTGGGTTGAGATATGTGATTAGACGCAGAAGTGGTATGATCTCAGGAAGATAAAGTGCTACTTTGCGGTATCTCTTTAAATTAAAATCCTTATCCTTTATATCACCAGTCAAACTACTCAGATCAGAAACTGCTTTATGTTTACTATGATCATGTGAACAAATCTTTCCAGTTGAAAGGTCAGAATACCAGCTGTCATTTTCATGAGGATCTACTTGCTCAATATTACCCTTGGAGTGATGATAATAGTCGACTTTAAACCATAGAATATCAGCGATTAAGTTACGGAAAGTCCATACAAGCTGAAGGATGGCTTTTTGAGGAGTGTCAAAAACAATTTTTCTACTTGCCGGGAATACAGAAGTATTATCAATAGCAAAATTCAAAAAAGAGGATAATATGATAAAAACAATTAGAAAACCGTAAAGAGTCCGCTGCCGGATTTCCACTATAGTTCCTTTCTATATAAAAAAATTGCTGCAATTGTCAGGAAAAGAAACAATGTTGCGGTTCCATAGAGAAGTGGCATATAGATCTGTGAATTTTTCAAAACAAAATTATGGACAGCCTGGTCTCTAAGATTAAAGTATTCGAAATCAGGAATTATATAATAAAAAATTTTCCATATAAATGTTTTTACTGAATTGGGATTTGATAGTAAAGCATATTTCAGAAAATTAGATTTGATATGGAAAAAAAGATAACTGAAAATACTCAGACTTATTGCAGTTCCCTGAGGAAGAAAAAAAGCCAGGCAAACGATAACATTGGCCATTAACATCATCTCAAAAAAACTAAAAAATATTGCCCAGAAGATTTTTGTTAATGAAAAGAACTGTCTCATTCCACTGAAATAAACAAAACAGAATATGATAATACCCATAATGAAATAGACCAGGAAGATTGAAAGATATGCTCCAAGAAGTTTACCGCAGAGATATGAAAATCTGGAAATTGGTTTAGAAAGTATAAGATATATCTTTTTACTTTTAATATCATCCATTATTAATGTAGTGCAGGTAAAAAGTGTTACAAAAAGTCCCAGAAGAGGTAGAATAGATAAACTGAAATCAAGCGCAGTTTTTGTTTGCTGTTTAACACCAAATGGAGAATAACTGTATAGAACAAAAAGAATGAGTAGTGAAAAAATAATAAGAAAATGATATATTTTTTTTCTTATAGATTCTTTGATAACAAGTTTTGCTACAGGTATCATTTGCTGTCACTCCTCATGAGGTTCATGAATTTTTCCTCTAGATCTTTCCCTTCAGTGTTCAGATCACTAAGTTTTCCGGAATATAAAAGTTTCCCATTAAGGATTATTCCGATATGTGTACAGAGTTTTTCTACTTCTGGAAGAAAATGCGAACTCATAAATATAGTTTTACCTTCTCTGGAAAGATCAGTAAGTATTTTTCTGATCTCAAATCTCCCAACTGGATCAATGCCTGAAGCAGGTTCGTCATATATAAGCAGTTCAGGATCATTCATGATTGATTGAGCTATTCCAAGTCTTTGAAGATTTCCCCTTGAAAGTTCTGAAATAAAAGTATTTATATATTGTTTGATTCCAGTAAGTTCGATTACTTCTGCAATTTTTATATCAAGTGCTTTTTTTGTTGGGAAATTATATAAAGCACCATAGAATTCAAGTTGTTCTTTTATAGTCAGAAAATCATGATAATAGGATTCTTCAGGAAGAAATCCTATTCTTCTGTTCTTTTTAGAATCAAGTGGTGATTTTCCAAGTATTTCGATTTGGCCTGAACTTGGTTTTATAAATCCCAGTATAGCTTTGATTGTAGTAGTTTTGCCTGAACCATTTGGACCTATGAGACCATAAATCTGACCTTTCTCAATTTCCAGAGACAAATTTTCAACTGCAATACGTTTTGTTTTTGTAAATTTATTTAGATAAGATTTATAGAAGTCAGTGATTCTTATTAATGTACACATTTTTTTTTACCAGAATATAGATTAATATATATAATGGAAAGTATATTAAAATTAAAATAAATAGTCAAATTGTGGTGGAAAAAAGTAAGGGAAACAAAAAAGGAATACCAAGAAAGTATTCCTTATAAAAATAACCGGGTAATATATTCTATTACAGGAGATTTAATTCTAAATATTTTTTAACAAATTCTTCAGGATTTGTTAGGTTTACAGCAACGATTTCATTATTCACTTCAATATCAGCAAGTCCATTATCTTTGTAAAATATCTGCATTCTCATAACTACTTTTCCTCCAAAATTCAGAATCTTTTTCCGCAGTTTTCGCAAAACCCATTATTTCTGGATTGTTTGCGATCACAATCAGTACAGATTCTGTAATCTACACTTTGAGCTGGTATTTTTTTTTTTCTCCAGCAAAAAAACAATAAATACTGGTCCATAACCTGTTTATTAAACCGGTTTCTTCCATTCTGGTTTCCAGATTGTCCATCTTTTTCAGTAGAAGCATATTCTGATGAATCTGCATCTTTAAAAATTTCTCCTGTTCTTCGATCAATTCCTTTTGCTGACTAATCAGGAGGCTCTGTTTATTTACTTCACTTCTCTGGTTTAAAAGTTCATCCTTTTGAACATCAAGAAGTTCGGTAATATTTTCAAGTTTATTATTTCCTTTTTCAAGTCTGTCGCTTAGATTTCTTTCAATGTCGTCAATAGATTCTGAAATTGAAGTTATCCCTTTTCCAAGCGTGAGTGCAAGATTTTCAACAACTTGTTCAACTGCAATAATTTCAGTTGATTTATTTGAGAATCCGTTTTGTGGTAGTATTTCTGTTTTGATTTCATGATTAAGTTCAGCACCAGTATCAATATTAGTAATCTCTTTGACAATTTCGCTGTCGTCGCGATTTTCTTTAAGCATTGTGCGAATAATTACAAGTTTCCGAATATCATTGTCGCTGAAACGGTAACTATTATAAGCGCCACGTTTAAGCTTGATATCAAACCTTTTAATATATCGTCTGAGACTTCTTTCATTCAATTGAGTCAAACGAGTTGCACTTTTCATATCATACATAAAAACACCTCAAAACTTTTACTCCACTAATTGTATCGACGATTTTCGAAATAACCTTAGAAAAAAGATAACAAACCCTCGTATAACAAATATAAAGAATGATGAAAAGAATGTCAATACTTATATTTATAAAAATATTGTTAAGTAAAAATATTTTGTTTTTGTCAATTATATTAGATAGTGTGATACGTAGACATAATGGGAAATATTGAAATAAGAAAAGATGGATTTTTTAATATATTAATCATAACGTGTCAGGGCACATTGAATTTTTTTGAACTTCAAAGAAAATTAAAGTCCTTCTGACACAATCTATATTATAATTTTGAATTCAATATTTCTTTGTGCCTTTGTGCCTTTGTGTGAAATATTTTTTTCTTTTATTATTTGATTGATGTACCGATAAAGATAAAGTAATTCTATATTAGAAGGAGAAAATTATGAAAAAACTGATTTTAATGACACTGTTTTGTACTATTTTTGCCTTTGGGCTTTATGCGGATGCACTTTATGACGGGTTTAATGATATTCCTGTTGATCACTGGGCATATAAATCGATCCATTCTCTATATAAAAAGGGATATCTTCGTGGTGTCGATAAAGCAGACCTAATCTTTGATGGGGATAAACCTATGACAAGATATCAGGTAGGAGCATTGCTGAAAAGAGTAGTTGATACTATGAATAAAGAAGATAAAAAACCTCTTGAAAAAATGGATTATAATTCACTTGTGAACCTGAAAGAACTTCTTCTTGAATATTCTGATGACATCTGTAAATTACAGCGTGATGTTGCAAAAATTAGTATTGAAACAATGGATATGAAAAAGCAGATGAAAATTGTTGATAAACAGGTACAGAAGAATACCGGAACAAGAAAAAAACTGGAAAAACATACAAGTATGAGTAGGGTAAATAATATCCTGCAGTATATCGCGATAGCAGCTTTGGCATATAAAGTATATTAACCTGCGTCCTGACTGAGCGAATCTTGAATTTTTCTGCACCAATTTATGCTTGCGGAGTAGGGTACTACACCTCAGCATAAATTGGCTTGAAAAATCCAACCTTCATCTCATTCAGAACGCAGGCGGTTTAGTAGAAAAATATAAAAAATATAAAAAACATAAAATACTGTAGGGGAGGGTCTGTGACCCTCCCGTGTTAATTAATAACAGAAATAACTATAATCCTGTCATATCAACATCTTCAATCAACATTTGTTAATCGATGTTCATTATTCAAATAGATTTTTTGTATTCTATATTTTAATTGCGATACAGTCTGATGGGCCTGTACCTACAGCATTTATAATTTTATCCTCTTTCTTTTTGTTTTCAGTTTAATCATGTTTATCTTGTTAATTCTGTCTAATCTTCTTTTTCTTTGTGTCCTTCTGACCCTATCTGGTATTAACTTTTCTCTGTGCCTTAGTGCCTCTGTGTGATCAATCTTTTTTTAAAAAGGGATTGACACATCTGTATCAGTGTTGTACAATAGTAATACAGCGACACGGTTCAGGTCAGGAATGTCGACACCAGACAGGTTTCGTTGAACGAGTAAACGTCAGGAGAGACTTATGGACATTAAGATTGAAATGTCTGATCCAGTTCCAATCTATATTCAGATTCTGGAACAATTAAAGTTAAAAATTGCACAGAAAGAACTTGTTGCTGGTGATAAACTTCCATCAGTCAGAGAAATGGCAGTAAAGTTGGAAATCAATCCAAGAACTGTATCTAATGCTTATAAAGAACTTACTCATATGGGATTGGTGTTAAGAAAAAAAGGTATTGGATTATTTGTAACAGATAACTGTCAGGAATTTTCTGAAGAAGAAAAAAAATTGCAGATAGAAACAAAAATTCAGGAACTTTTAAGTTTTGGAAAAACACTTGGATACCATTCAAACGAGATATTGGAACTGATCAAAAAAATTATAGAAGGAGAAACCAATGAGTGAATATGCTATTGTGACGGATAAATTGACGAAGTCCTATGGAAAAGGACGGGGAATATTTAATATTGACTTAAAAGTGAAAAAAGGAAAAGTGTTTGGTCTTGTTGGTAGAAACGGAGCCGGTAAAACAACTCTTATAAAGATCCTTATGGGTTTGATCCAATCAGACAGGGGAGAAGCCAGTATACTTGATATGGATTTTTCTGAGAAAAATTATGAGATCCTGAGTTATACAGGATTTGTAGATGAAGAAAAAACACTATATAAATGGATGACAGTAAAGGAAATTATAAGATTCACAAAAGGTTTTTATAAATCCTGGGATGATATTTTATGCAGTGATTTAATCAAGGAATTTGAAATAGATAAAGATCAAAAAATATCAAGCCTCTCCCGTGGAATGAGAGCTGAACTGTCATTAATACTGGCACTTTCGTTTCATCCAAGACTTCTTATTCTTGATGAACCAACCAGTGGTCTGGATATTATGGTCAGGCATGAATTTCTGGAAAAATTTATTGTTTATGCATGCAAAGAAGAGACAACGATATTGTTTTCATCACATATACTGGAAGATGTTGAAAGAATTAGTGATGAAATTGCATTTATTGATAAAGGAAAGTTACTTTTTCAAGCTGGTATTGAAGAAATAAGGTCTCAATATCGGAATTATTTGGCTGAACAGAAAAAAGAAACTGCATTTAATCTGAAAGATGTTTTTATTTCTGTAGTGAAGAATGAATTTTCATTCCGAAAGGAGGAGTGTGATGGTTAGCCATTTATACTTTAAAGAAATTAAACAGTCGTTAAAATTTGCTTTATTCCTTATTTTTTTGGGAATTATTTTTCTAACATTTTTTAACAGTGGTTCTAAGAAAATTGAATTATTTGGAATGCTGGTTATCGTATTTTCTGCACAAGTTGGCCCAAAAATATTCTGGTCTGAAATAGGTGGTGGCATGCAGTTTTTGATGAGTAAACCAGTAAAAAAGACTCAGGTTTTAATTTCAAAATATTGTGCAATGCTAACATGGATTTTACCTTTTCATTTACTAGTAGTACTTTGGGCCAGGAAAATAGGAATTTCTGAATATATACATTCTTTATACTTTTTCCTGATATCAATGTGTTTTATACATACAATTTTGTATGAAAGTTTCAGAGAGAGCATGAAAGATATGATTCAAAAATCTAATCTATTGGATTTTTTCATTAGATATATAATTGGACCTTTTATAATTCTTTCAGGTGTTGGACTTTTTATTGCATTGAATTACAGGTATATAACCAATTCTCATATGATTATGAAAGTTGTAATAAGTTATTTCCCTGTAGTTGCTATAACATATATTGTTCTTATTTGTTACAGCGCATGGACGCTTGTGAGCGACAAGTCCCGAAGAGATACAATTTCCCAATTTGATATTTTCAGGATTATAGTGATCAATGAGACCCGTGTTCATTATAAACATTTTCTACTTATCATCGGATTCAGTTTCATTCTCCAGTTGTTTGTATGTCTTTTTAATCGAGGTTTTGCGATGGAAAATATTCCGGGGTGGATGATGATGATATCTGCACTTGCAGGGATGTTTTTTCCGGTAATGTCATATGTAGATCATATTCGCAGCGGTAATGTTTACTTTCTTCTTTCCAGACCTGTAAAGAAAAGAATCATTATGCTCGCATTTGGAGCTTCCGCATTGATCTATGTACTAGGTACGTTTTTTATCAGTTCAATATCTGCAGTTATTTTTGGAACTACAAACGATACTTTCAATTTTCTACATTTCATGTTTGTTTTTACTATGATATGTTATTTTGTGTCTTTCTGGGGTGGATCAATTTATTTTGTTATCAAACACAGAAAGTTTAACTGGCCTGAAAAAGCCAGTTTAATAGTTGGTGGTTTGATGATTGCTGGTACACTTATTTTGATGAAAAGTCCAGTTGCCGCGTGGATAATAATTAAAAGGAGTACCTTGGATATGAACGGTATCGGCTGGGTATTTGTTACGGTTTATTTTCTATGCAGTCTGGTTTTGGTAAGGAAATAATATAGTAGGGGCGAACATTTTGTTCGCCCTTCATTTACTTTCCCGATCATACGGAATTCCCAATGATGCAATTGGACCATATATCTTCCTGAATTTTTTTGATGAAAAAATGGTAAGTGTAAGCAAAGTTATTATGTATGGGAGCATCTTAAGAAAATAGATGTTAACATCGTATCCAAAAGCCTGTAGTCTGAATTGCAATGCAACAAGTCCGCCAAAAAGATAAGCTCCAAAAGCAGCATAAACAGGATTCCAGGCAGCAAAAATAACGATTGCGATAGCAATCCATCCTCTTCCGCCTGTCATGTGATCCATCCAGGATGGAGTATCTGCCAGTGAAAGATAAGCACCTCCTACAGCTGCAAATCCACTGCCGATTATTGTTGCAAATAACCTGTATTTAACTACTGAAAGACCCATTGAATCAGCGGTTTCGGGAGATTCTCCGATAACTTTGAGATAAAGGCCATATTTTGTTTTGAATAAAAAAACTGCAGCCAGTATTACGAAAAGATATGATAAATAGACCAGACCATTCTGATCGAAAAAGGCACCAATTATTGGGATTTCAGAGAAATATGGGATTTTAAAATTAGTAAATGAGACAGCAGTCTGTCCAACAAGAGATTTACCGAAAAACGATGCAACAGCTCCGCCTAGGATTGTAATCGATAACCCGGAAACAACTTGATTTGCCCTCATAATTACAGTAAGTAAAGCATGAATGAGTCCAAATACAGCACCAAAAAGAAATGCAGCGACTACTGCAAGTGCTAAACTACCGGTTTGATGCGCAACAAGAAAACCGGAAAAAGCTCCAACTAGCATTATTCCTTCCAGTCCAAGGTTTAAAACACCACTTCTTTCAGTAATCACTTCCGCAACTGCAGCAAAAAGGATTGATGTTCCTGAAGCAATTGCGCATTTAAGAAGTATTGTAATGGAATCCATTATTTTAACTCCAGTTTATATTCTTTGAAAATTTCAGAACCAAGAATCGTGATGAATAATATTCCCTGGAACATACCAATAATGGAAGAGGGAAGGCGCATGGCGATTTGAAGTTCTTCGCCTGAGACGATCAAGCCACCAAAAAGGAATGCGACTACTATTGAAAACAGGAAATTCTGTTTTGACAACCAGGCTACCAGAATGGCGGTAAAGCCATATCCAGATGAGATAACCGGCTGAAGCCTGTGCTGTACTCCTGTTACTTCGATCATTCCAGCAATTCCTGCCAGAGCACCACTTATAAACAATACCGTTATGATGTTCCCGGTATAATTAAAACCTGCATATTCGGCTGTTTCTCTGGAACTGCCGCAAACCTTGATTTTATAACCGAAACGAGTATGCTCCATAAGAAGATGAAGTAAGACTCCAAAAATGATGACCAGGATTATGCCTATATGGACATCTGAAAAGAGCGTAGGAAGGCATGCTTCTGACCTGAATGGTTTTGAATATGGGAAACGGTCTGCACCTTTAAAAGGACCATATGCTGCATATTCGACAAGTGTTATGGCAATGTAATTCAGCATAAGCGTTGAAAGAATTTCATTCATTTCAAGCTTTGCCTTGAGATATCCTGCAATAAATCCCCATATGCCTCCAGTAATTGCACCAGCGGTTAACAGTAATGGAATGGTGATAATTGCAGGACCTGTATTTACTCTTAAAGCAATAATGGATGCAAAAAGACCACCAATATATAACTGGCCTTCTGCCCCAATATTCCAGAGCTTCATTTTGAAACACATTATTACAGAAAATGCACAAAGTGCAAGTGGAACAGTTTTTATTAGAGTCTGTCTAAATCCATATCCTTCAAAAAAAGCTGCTTTGACCATTCTTGAAAACGCAGTCAAAGGATTGATACCATAAAAAAGAAATATTGATGCAGCCAGCAGAATAGAAAGAACAAGACTTCCGATGGTGATAAAAAGATCTAAAAGCCTATGTTTATGGAGTCGTTTAGTAAGTCTCATAACTTTTCCGCCATCCTTTTTCCGATCCATTCTGGAGTAGCAGAAGCAGTTTCAATGATACCATTCATTTCACCTTCTAACATGACTCCAACTCTATCAGATATTTCAAGTATTTCATCTATTTCTTCAGAAATCAGTAAAATAGCTGCTCCTTTTTCTTTCATGGCTAAAAGCCTTGATCTTACAAATTCACAAGAGGCAATATCAAGTCCCCGCAAAGGATATACTGCAATTATCAATTCTGGTTCTAGTTCAAGTTCTCTGGCCAGAATAACTTTTTGAATATTTCCACCAGACAGATTACCTGCAATCACATTGCTGTTTCCATCAATTTGAAATTTTTCAATGAGTTCTTCAGACATTTTCTGTATTTTTTTGTAATTCAGAAGCTTTGTTTTATTAACAGGAAGTTTAGTTTTCAACATTAGATTTTCTGATATAGATAGTGTTTTTGCAATTCCAAATTTCAAGCGATCAGCAGGAATATAAGCTACTTTTTCCAGAAGTGAAAGTGATGCTGATCTATTTTTGTAATTTTTTCCAGATAAGGTGATCATACCAGTGTATTCTTTCAAGCCATAAATAGCTTCAGCAAGTTCGATCTGTCCCTGCCCTGATACACCTGCAATTCCGAATATTTCATTTTTATGGATTTCAAATGAAAGATTACTTACGGCTTTAAGGCCTCTGGCGTTTATAACATTAAGATCATGTATTTTTAAAAGGACTTCATTACTGATATTTGTAGAAGTTTTTGAAGATAGAGCTTTGGAGTCTGAATTTATCATATGTGATGTCAATTCATCTTTGTTGAGGTTGTTTACATCAAGTGTTATGACTTTTTTTCCTCTTCGCAGAATGGTGACTCTATCACCAATTTTCATTACTTCATTCAATTTATGAGTTATCATGATGATTGCGTGGTTTTCATTTCTTAACTTTAGTATTATCTTGTGAAGTTTTTCAGACTCAATTGGTGAAAGAACTGCTGTAGGTTCATCAAGTACCAGAATGCAGACTCCGTGAAAAAGAACTTTAATTATTTCAACCTTTTGTTGTTCAGATACTGGGAGTTGCCAGATTTTTGAATCAAGATCTACATGTAGATCAATCCTGTTCATAAGATCGGTAATTTTCTTTTTTAGTTTTTTGCTATTAATGAATATACCTACATCAGAGTGATTAAGGATTATATTTTCAAAAACACTGT
>DAOVTB010000169.1 GCA_030633305.1 Candidatus Muiribacteriota bacterium | reverse complement strand
GTTTTCCAGAAATCCTGAGATTCCAGCTTTAGTACCCGAACTGCCTGGGGATTTGACGGAAGCACGTATTCCGATATGAGGAAAGGTAACAGGAAATTCAGGCATGAATTTGGCAAACGAGAAAAGATTAATCCTGCGTTTATAAATATATGCACGGCAGTTTACAGAATTCTTATACAAAAAGGTATTCCCGATTGCATCAAAGAATTTTGCAAATTCTTCATTTAAAAAGGGATTTTTAATCACACTTCCATTCATAAGCAACAAACTTTCTATAAGTTTTGATACCTCGTGAAATAAATTGTTTCAAAAGTAATTTAGATAATCGATTTTCGTCCATGATCCAACCATTTTCACATGTAAGGTAATTTTTCGAGTAAAGGTAGTTAAATAGTGTAGACAGCAGAAAATATGGTATTCCTTTTTTCTGATACTCAGGGATAACAGCAATTTCCGCGAGTTTTGCATGTCGTATTCTTTTTAACTTATACTTTATCAACTGTAATAATGACAGTTCCTGTCTGGAATTAACGAGGGTGTTTAAATCGTCGTACCAGAGCAGAAAACCAACTGGTTCTTTGTCACTATTATAACATATAAGAAGGTTTTCACTTTTTAAAAACAGTGAAAAATCCTCAAACTGGCTGTAATCTTCTTCTTCATTTCGGGGAGCCCAATATCGATGATTTGAAAAAGAGATATTATTCATTTTCGTATACATCTGGATTGTTTTTTCAAGATTATCAAAATTCCCGGGTCTAATATAGAATCCCTGTCTTGAAATTCTTTTTACAATACGGTCATCAGAGAATTGAGTGCGGCTTTTTATATTGACCAGATAGGAATGACTGGTGATTTTTTCATAAGAATCATCAAAAAAATTCAAATAGTATTCTGGTGTATATGGAAGGCCTAATGGTGGAGCTTCATTGTGTGGCCATACCAGGAATCCAAGGCTGTTGTTAAGATGTCCTTCCATTCGGATGACCAGTTTCTTTTTTCCATACCGTCTGCATTCAGATTTTGCAAAATCAAAAAAAGTAGAAACAGCGGTTTTATTATCAACAGCTTCAAAAAAGCCTACCATCATTATATCAGGATTTTTATCATCAATAATCAAACTTGCTCTCAGCATGGGTTTTGAACCATTAAACACTATATATGCTTTAGATTGAGCATGTTCAAAATAAGGACCTTTATTTTTTAGAAATTCAACTGTTATTGGATTTAAGGTGTGTCTATAATATTTATTATTTTTATAAATATATTGCAAAGGGAATTTAAGATAAAGTGATTCTAATTCCGGATTTGCAACTTTTACAACTTTCATATTATAACCTATTACTTCTCTGGATAGTTCATGTAGAGATCAAAATTCTTTCCACGTTCAACAGACTGAACTTTTATAGTAGCTCCTTTATAAAAATTTATGAGGATTTTTTCAGCGAGTTCTGCATCAAATTTCTTACAGGAAAAGATATCAAAGAAAACATGGTTTTGAGGTAAAAAAGAATGAAATGCAAGATGACTTGTGGTAATCATGGCATTACCTGAAAGCCCCCAGTCATTGAAACCTGCTGAAGTTTTTTTGATGACAATTTCATCAATAAGAGTAATTCCCAGTTTTTCTATTAATTCTTCCATAAGAGCTTTATGACCTTCAATATCATTAAGGATTTCCGGATCACTGGTTTTTGTGACTTCGATCAGTAAATGTATCATTTTTTCCACCTTCTAGAGTTTTCAGTTATCTATTTTTTAAATATTTAATAATTTCAATTATATTCTCAAAAAAACCATCGGCCCTTATTTCATCGGCATATTTGCTGTTAACAGCAGCGCCACCAATAAAAATTTTTAAATCAGGGTGACTGTTTTTTAGTTCCTTGAAGATTTTTTCAAGATTTCTTCGTGTTGCAGTAGTGAAAGCACTCATCATCACAATTTCAGGATTATGCTTTTCAATGGAATTTTTGAATTTCTCATAAGATACGTTAACTCCAATATCAATTATATTCAATCCACAGCACGAAAGCGCTTTAACAATAATATCTTTTCCAATAGTATGAATATCGCCTTGTACTGTTCCAAAAATTATTCCCATGGAGGAGTCAATAACTGTGTTATTAACAGCATCTGGATTATTTTTGCAGAAAAGCTCAAACAATAAACCTGTTAACTGAGAGCTTATAAGCATTTCAGGAATAAAAAACTCACCAGTTTTATATTTGTTTCCAACTTCAATCATTGCTTCACCCAGGAGTTCCATCAGTTCGGTGTAGCCGATATTCTGATAATTTGCTTCCAGAAATGAAACTGCTTTATCTTCATCCCCATTTATTACGGATATTTTAAATATTTCAAATTTATTCATTGTTGTAATTCCGGACAAACTTTTCTATTTTCAATAGTTTATCATGAGAGGTGTTTGGAGTTATTGAATCACCAGTACTAATTATAATTTTTCCTGATTGATCAGAAAGCTTGCATAAATTCGGTAGCCTGTTTTTATAAAAAATCTCAAAATCTTCTTCGAGCTCTGAAACAGAGTCAATATTTCCTTTTAAACATTGGTCTTTTTTAAGCAAATTGATTATTTCTTCGAAATTATTTTGTGAATCACATTCCAGGATGCTTGCTCCGGTATTGACCATAAGTTTAAAAATTGGGGATGACTTTTTGCAGATATGCAGCAGTGGAATCATATTATTGAATTTTATTTCTTCAACCATTTTTTTCTCCAGTAGAAATGCAAACTGTTCGTATGTTGCAGGAGAGATGAGTGATGAAGAGGCAACTGAATCTTTAATTGTAATGATATCAACTCCAAATTCTGCGAGATCTTTTATAACAGGTTTTACTGCATCCCAAACCACATCTAACATTTCAGTAATAAAAACTGGATCTTTTTTTAAATCTATCATGAATTCACTGCCACCACGCATTACAAATGCTGTTTCAAATGGCGCTTTGACGGCGCAAGTTGTAAGTCTTTGTCCTTTAAAGTGTCTGGTTAATTCTGGAATTATTCTTTGGGCTGCACCACCTTTTTTTGAAAAAGGAGTGATTTTTTCAATGTCTGATTTATTGTTAACGGCTTTTGAAACAAAAAGAGGGACGAAACCATATGAAAGATCAATTTTACATCCCATCATCATCATGTTAGCAGGAGCAGTTTCCTCTAGCATGACGATATCAGGATTAAAAAAATCAGCTGATTTTTTTATTGTCTTGATCAGTATATCTTCGTTTTTCCAGAATTCTGACGGTTTTTCCTGGCTATGAAAGGAACTGTAAAAGTAGCCGTCAAAAATGGGAGCATACTGTATCTGTTGATCATTGATTTTAATTGATTTCATAACTTTTTAACTCAAAATACTGCAGAAATAAATTGTTAAACAGTATATTATTAATTACAGATATATATCTACTATTATTTCTTATTTTTTTTACTTTACCTGGATTTTGAAATTCTTTCATACCGGAAAAAAGTGTATCTGATTTGCTGATTAGTTCAAGATTAGATGGGAAAAAGCCTATTTCTACGGAATCTTTTAAATTTAATGCAGTTCCGAAATTTCCAGTAATATAAAATTTGATTTTCTCAGGGTCTATTCCAGAATTATCGATTAATGTCATTACCGCAGCAAACAACGCACTTTTTGCATACTGGAAGTTTCTGATGTCTTTTTGATTTATTAAGATTTCTCCCCAGGATGTATCAAGAGTACAATCTGTTTTTCCTGTTGGGAATCGACCTGAGGTTGAAATGAGATTTTTGTCTATCATATATCTGATAATTGAGAATATCTCTGTGGCATGTACCTTATTATATTCTTTATCATTACTGTTAGAATTTTCGGTGTCAAAGATATTGAAGTCAATATCCATTTTTTTCCAATCCCTGGCAAAACTTATATGATCATCTTCAAAAGCAGGCCCTCCGGAAACACTTGTATAAAGAAACTGATTATTATTAGAGAATATTACTTCGATATTGGTTCCTATATCCACGAGTATTGATGGCTGATTAAGGGAAGACATCCACAAAATATTACTTAATGCATCACTTCCAATAAAACCAGCCAGAGGGGCTGGAAACATAATTTTGTTATTCAATATACCATCAGTAAAACTGGAAGCATCTATTTGGAAATCTTTTTTTATAGGATTTACATGAGGAGAGAGAATTAATTTTTCAATGTTTTCATCTGCGAAAATACTTACTATTCCAGTGTTACCCACAACATAAACGGGACATTCAGTGTCTCCGAAATGATTAATTACTTTTTTTATAGATTCCAACCCCTGATTTATTATGAGTTGTTTTTTTCCCTCATAAAAGAAATTGTCCAGTCTGGTAACGATGTCTTTGCCATATTTTTTCTGGGGGTTTGAAAATTCAACAGATGAACTGCTGTTACACTCATATATTGCTTTTACAGACGATGTTCCAAAATCTATGAAAATATTGCTCATGATGACAATTTTACGTGTAAACGGACATAATGTCAATGTGTTCAATCATATTCGTCATAAGTCTGCAGGTTATTTTACTAATTTTATTTTGATTCTTTTCCCTTTATCATAGGGACAAAACGTACACTGAATATGTCTTTTTTTATGATTTTACCCTTTTCTTTTTTTACCAGTTTCAACTTTTGAAAAAAGTCTCCAACTGGAATTACCAGCAGTCCTCCTTCTTTCAACTGGTTTAAAAGTTCGGGTGGAATTTCTTTTGGAGCACAAGTAACAATTATTTTGTCAAACGGGGCATGATCCTTCCAGCCTTTGAAACCATCACCGCATTTTACATGTACATTTTTGTATCCGAGTTTTTTTAAAAGTTGTGATGAAGCATCTGCAAGAGGTTTTAGTAGTTCAACAGAATATACTTCTTTTGCCAGTTCTCCTAGTATTGCAGCCTGATATCCACTTCCTGTTCCGACTTCCAGAATCCTGTCACTTTCAGAAATGATCAATAGTTCAGTCATGATGGCAACAATATATGGTTGTGAGATTGTTTGTGAGTGACCAATTGGCAGGGGATTATCTCCATAAGCCATATCGTGCAGATATGTTGGAACAAATTCATGCCTTTTGACTTTTCTAAGAGCCTTTATTACATTTTTATCAGTAATTCCTCTTCTGATAATTTGAGTGTTCACCATATCTTTTCTTAGATTGGAAAGTTCCTCTTCGGTTAATTTACCATATTCGCAACCTGTTCCAAAAAGCATTGTCATAAGAATCAAAACTATATTAAAAATCATAAATTGCTCCTTATTTTTAAATAGTACCTGAATTCCAAATAATCGCTCAGCTCAGGTAATATAAAAGGCTTATTATCAGTAATGTTGACATTTTATTATAAAATGATATGTTAATGCAACTAAATTGAAGGAATTGTGTCATTATGTTTTAAAATATTTTTTCCAATAACCATTGTCTTTAGATATTAATATGATGTAAAATAAATATCAGTATTTAAAGAAAATTTAGATTGTTTGAGGATAAAATAAAGTGGATAGAATAAAAAATCATCCGATTCTGGATTTTGAAAAAAATGAAAAAATCACGATAAGTTTTGAAGGCAGAGAAATCGAATGTTTTCGTGGTGAAACTATTGTTTCTGCATTATCTGTAGCTGGAATAACAACGCTAAGGGAAAATGTGAAAACTCATCGTCCACAGGGGTTATTTTGCGCTATTGGAAAGTGTTCCTCCTGTCTTATGGAAGTGAATGGAGTTCCAAATGTAAGGACCTGTATTGTACTTGTGGAAGATGGAATGACTGTTAGAAGACAGAATGGCAAGGGAGTTTTACATGAAGACTGACTCATTTGATGTTCTGGTAATTGGTGGAGGACCGGCAGGTCTGTGTGCGTGTGCCGAGTTATCCCGTTGCGGAATAAAAGTACTTCTGGTCGATGAAGGACCGGTGCTTGGCGGACAGCTGGTAAAACAGACCCATAAATTTTTTGGATCCCGTGAACATTATGCTGGTGTGCGTGGAATTGAAATACCCGACAAGCTTCAGGAAGAAATTGATGAAAAACTTATCACAGTTTATTCATCTTCAACTGTGGTTGGAATTTATCCGCCAAATAACAATGTTTTGATTTACAGGGATCAAAAAAAAGTAGAAGAACATAGTTTTAAATACATTATCATAGCCACAGGTGCGAGTGAAAATATGATCCTGTTTGAAAATAACGATTTGCCTGGAATATATGGTGCAGGTGCTGTCCAGACTCTTATGAATCAATATGGAATTATTCCTGGAAAAAATATGTTGATGGTTGGAGCTGGAAATATTGGTCTTATCGTAAGTTATCAACTTTTGCAGGCTGGATGCAGGGTGAAAAAACTGATCGAAGCAGCGCCTTCAATCGGTGGTTATCTTGTACATGCCAGTAAGATTATAAGGATGGGGATACCTGTTCAGACTTCAACGACAATATTAAAAGCAATTGGAACAGAAAAAGTTGAAGGTGCAATAACTGTAAAACTTGATGAAAACTGGAATCAGATAGAAGGCACCGAAGAAGAAATCGAAGTTGATACGATTTGCCTTTCAGTAGGTTTGGCGCCTTCGTACAAGCTTGCCGTTCACGCAGGATGTAAACAGATTTTTATTCGCGAACTTGGCGGAATGATTCCGTGGCGGAATAGTTCTCAGGAAACGAGTGTTAATGGAATATACATTGCAGGAGATGCCTGCGGAGTAGAGGAAGCCAGTAGTGCAATGATAGAAGGTAGGCTTGCAGGTTTAAATATTGCAAAATGTATGAAAAGACTTTCTGAAAAAGCTTGTAATGAAAAAATAGATGATAATCTGATATCTCTGGATAAATTAAGGTCTGGTCCTTTTGGAGAACGTATCGTTGAAGGAATCAGAAAATTAGAAGGTAAGAGTTATGAATAATGATATAAGAAAAAAAGGATATCTGCATTATCGTGATATTGGTGAGTCAAGATTTCCGGCTGAAGAATTGATAAAAGAAAAGGCTTTGCCAGTTATTGAATGCATTGAAAGAATACCATGTAATCCTTGTGAAACAAGTTGTCCAAAAGGTGCAATCGTTGTTGGTGAAAATATCAATGATCTTCCAGTTTGTAATTATTCGTTATGTTCATCATGCGGAATATGTATTACTCGCTGTCCTGGGCTTGCAATTTTTATGGTAAAACTTACTGAAAAAGGGAGTGCAGTAATTTCAATTCCGTGGGAAATTTATCCTCTGCCAGAAAAAGGAGATAGATTTGAAGGACTGGATAGATTGGGAAATAAAATCTGTGAGGGTGAGATTACAAGTATCAGGAAAATTAATCATAAGACACATATAGTTTCCGGTGAGGTATCAGCAGAGTTTTACAAAGAAGTGCGTCATTTTAAAATAAAGAATAAATAAATGATAAAATCTATAGGATAAAATATTATGTTTGAAAAAATGGATCCCGAAAAAGTAATCGTCTGTCGCTGTGAAGGTATTACACTTGCAGATTTAAGAGATGGTATTGAAAGACTCAAGATAAATGATCTTGAAGAACTTAAAAGAATTTATCGTTGTGGTATGGGCCCGTGTCAGGGACGGACCTGTGAAAAAGTAATTAAGCAGGTTATACAGGAATTTTCAAATAATGAAGTTGATATTGGCAGTTATTCTTACAGACCACCACTTGTACCAATTAAATTTGAAGAATTAGCTAATGTAGAGGCGAATGATGTTACCTAAGACAGCAGATATAGTAATAATCGGTGGTGGAATAAACGGAACCAGTTTAGCCTATTATCTTGCAAAAAAGGGAATCAAAAATATTGTAATTCTTGAAAAGAATTTTGTTTGTTCTGGTGCAACTGGTCGTTGCGGTGCAGGAATCCGACAGCAATGGGGAACTCCGGAAAATACAAGTCTGGCTATGGAAGCGGTTAAACTTTTTGAGACTTTAAGCGAGGAACTTGACTGGGATATTGAATATGAACAATGTGGTTATTTGATTCCGGCATTTACAGATGAATTTGCTGATCAATTCAGTAAGAATGTACGTATGCAGAAAAAACTTGGACTGGATGTTTCATATCTTACCCCGCAAGAAGCCAAAGACATTGTTCCTGATCTTTGTGTGGATAATGTTCGGGCTGCAACATATTGTTCAACAGATGGAGGAGGGAATCCTCTGTTGACGACTTATGCATATGCACATCGAGCAAAAGAACTAGGTGTAAAAATTCATACTAAGACTGAAGTGACTGACATTACAGTCTCTGGAGGAAATATTACCTCTGTTGTTACTGATAAAGGAACGATTTCTACTCCAATGATATTTAACGCTGCGGGTGGTCATTCTCAGGAAATTGCAGCTATGGTTGATATTGATCTCCCAATAAATTCATACAGACATCAGATATTAGTGACAGAACCGGTTGAACATTTTTTTGACCCCATGATTATAAGTTTTGATTACAATATATATTTTCGCCAGGTAAAACATGGTTCGATTCTTATGGGATGCAGTGATACTAGCGAAAAACCTGGATACGATACCACTTCAACTCTGGATTTTATCAAGGATATTACAACACGCTCAATTAAGATTATGCCGAAGTTAAAAAAACTTAATGTGTTACGACAATGGGCGGGATTATATAATGTTACTCCTGATGCGATGCCGATTATTGGCGATGTTGCGGATGTTGGTGGATATTTTCAGGCAGTGGGTTTCAGTGGTCACGGGTATATGCTTGGACCTAAAGTAGCTACTTTGATGGCTGAATTGATTGCAGATGGAAAGAGAGACGAAATTATTGACAGACTTTCTCTTGAACGATTTAAATCAGGGAATATTACTGTAGATTCCAGTGTGTGTTAATCTGCATCCTGAATGAGCGAAACTTGAATTATTAAGCATCAGTTCAAACCTCAACGCACGAATAGTGCGCCTCGGTTTGCCCGGATACTGAATAATCCAACCTTCATCTCATTCAGAACGCAGGTTGTATAAAAATTGTAGGGGAGGGTCTGTGACCCTCCCGAATTAAATATTGATTTTTAAAAGGGATATAATATGCTTTTTGAATGCAGAGTAGGTGACACAAAAGGTGAAGTTTCAATTTTGAAACTGGAAGCTTTAAATCGTGAAAACGTTATTCGTGAACTTATTGAAAAGAGTTATTATGTTTTTGATATTACCCCTCTTGAAAAAAAAGAATTCTTTCTTTTTGCAGGCTTAAGAAAATCTTTTTATGCAGTTAATGGATATTTTGGATATTCAGATCTGATTGATTTTTGTGATGAACTTAAAACAATGCTTGATGCAGGATTATCACTTACAAAAGCAATTGAAATCATTGCTTTTTCACAAAAAATTGCACAAAAAAGAGATATTATCCTTCAAATAAAGCGTGATATGGAATATGGAAATTCTCTAAGCAGCTCAATTAAAAGGCAGAAAGATGCCGGGTTTCCATCTTATTTCCACCTTTCTATACTGGCTGGTGAAGAATCAGGAAAATTGTCTGAAGTTCTGGAAGAATTGATCCGACTTTTTAAAATAGAGAAAAAAGTAAGATCGAAATTTGTTTTATCAATGATATATCCAGCTATTTTATTTTTTGTATCGTCAGTAATCCTGGGATTTTTACTCATGAAAGTTGTTCCAAGTTTTGCCATGAATTTCAACAATCTGGGAATAGAATTGCCTGAACTTACACAATTTGTGATGGGATTGTCTGAATTTATCGTAAAAAAAGGTATTTTTGTTGCAGTGATAATTTGTTATCTGCTTTATGAATTATTTAAATACAGAGAAACTGAAAAAGGAAGATTGAAAGTGGATGGCTTGTTGATGAAAATCCCGGCTTTCAACAAGATGATTTATTATTCTGATACGATACGATTCTACAAGATTTTGTCAACCCTTATAAGTAGTGGCATGCCCATTGTAACAGGTTGCGAGATTGCCAAAAATGCTTTATCTAATAGATCTTTGATTTACCGATTGAATTTAATATCTGATTTTTTACGTAACGGATTGGGATTTTCTACTTCTATGGCACAAATCGATTTGTTTCCAGTTCGTGATATTCAGATGATGAAAATTGGTGAAGAAAGTGGTAAACTGGATTATGTGTTGAGTAATCTTTCAGAAAGTTATTTTGAAAGTATGGATGCGTTGGTCAGCTCTGCAATAGTCTTTATTGAAGTACTGTTTATATTGCTG
>DAOVTB010000166.1 GCA_030633305.1 Candidatus Muiribacteriota bacterium | reverse complement strand
TAATTATTAATTTTTAATTGAAGAAATTAGTGAAATACACAACTGAAAAAGTGTGTAGAATGTGAATAATAGATGTGAAAAATAGATGCGAAAATTATTGCATTTTAAAAAAATTCTTAATATTTTTAATCAAATAATTTTCATGTTTTTTTTCTGGATCTTTACCTGTAAGGCGATGTGCCATTGCTTTAAATACCTTGTAAAATTCATCATCTTCTTTCATAAGTGTAATTAACGGGACACACTTTGCTATACTGATCATGGCAAGTTTTCCTTTACTTGGAATAAATGAAAAAAATCGTTGTGCATTCTCAAACAATTTAAGGATTTGATCAGTTTTTATCCCTACATCTTTGGATAATCTGGTAGCTATAAATAAAAATTTATTAATGTCTCCGCCAAAGGACTTAATAATCTCGAGAAATATCTCAAGATTTCTGAGTGAGATCAGATGATTCTTGACAAGTACGAATGGGGTTTCAGAAATCTCTAAAATGGTAAGAGCATCATCATTAATTTCTGGTGAAGTGTCAATCAGAATCCAGTCAAATTTTGATTCAAGATTCCATAAAAAAAACGGAAGCGCGTTTTCTAACTCACTTATATTCCTGGTCTTATGTGGATAATCGCTTGCAGAAAGAACATAAAGATTTTTATATTGTGGATGTTCGGCAATTTGATCTATTAGAGAATTGATATCTACCGATGGAGAACTGAAATTATCTATAAATTCATCAAATGCAATATTTGATTTATAATTAAGATAAATATCTGAGTCATCAAATACTGAGTTCAAATTTAAAATTAGGACTTTCTGTTTAAAAGTCTGACTTAGCATCCATGCAAGGTTTACGATGACGGTAGTTTTTCCAGAACTGTCTTTTGGTGAGAAAAATGGAAGAAACTTTTTACTGGTTTTCTTTCTTTTACTCACTCTTGGTATTTCCTTTGTAAAGTAATCTTCAAGAATGTTATGCATCAAAAATCCAATAGCATATTTAAAATTATCAATACTATATGGTTTAGGAATTTTCATGAATCGATCATTATGGAAGTTAACTAATTCATGATTGTTTTTTTCTGGTGAATATAATCCTATAACACCTGATTTTGGGAAAATTTTTACCATTTCTTTGATCATTATAGAAATCATTGAATTACTGAGAGTATCGTCAACTATAAGTATATCAGGTCTCATCATATTTGTAAGTTGCAGGATATCACTTTGATCTGTTTCAATGAACTGTCCAATTATTCTGGCATCTTCAATTTGAGCAATAGTTTTGTTGATTGGACTGAATGTGTTTTCATCTTTTGTAGCGACAAATACATTTATAGTCATAATTCTACCTCATATACTTATTTCTGATATTTGATATACCATAACTGAGTTTATGCATATCATTACTGTGATGATCATTAAAGAAATTACTCTGAGCGCTTATAAGTCGAGAGTGTTCATTGTTAAGACTTTCAAGATTTAATGCAAGTTTTTTTGCAATATTTGTTAACAGGATGAATTTTAGACAGCTGCTGCTCATACAATGATCTGAAAAAGTAGAATTACTAAAGATTTTAGGGTTTAACGAAATTACTCTACAATCTGTTCTCGCAATGGCTGAATCATTTCGGGATGCACCAGTTAAAAAAGCCATTTCACCAAAGAAATCTTTTGCCGACAAGACTGTTATCAGGAAATTTTTTTTATTTTTCTGTTTTCTTATGAGTTCCACTTGACCTCTCAGGATCAGATATATTTCGGTGCTGTTTGATTTTTCAGAAAAGATTTCCTCTGTTCTGTTGAACTCAAAGATTGAGATTGATGCTTCTAATGATTTGATCATACTATCGTTAAGTCCAGAAAACAACGAGCTTTCTTTCATATAATGTACATCATATTCTGTTAGTTTATCTGATTTAAGCATTTTGTTTCCCTCCGCTAATGTATAGTTTAACATAAATATATGATAATAGTGTGGTATTAAATATTTTTTGAGACTTTGTGATATAATTGAGAAATGAATTAGTTATGTACGGAGGGGTTTGTGATTAAAAAACTGATTATTATTGTATTATTTGTATTTATTACATGTCTTTTTCTGAATGCTCAGAGGCTGAATATTGCAGTTGCTGCATTCGAAAATAAGAGTGAATATCCACATTCAATCGCACCTATCAGGGATATGATTGTAAATGAATTATTTAAAACAGGTAAATTCAGCATTTTTGAGCGTGAAAAACTTGGAGTTGTGATGAAGGAAAAGCAGCTGGCACAGATTGGACTGATTGAAGAAGGATACAGTGAAAAATTTAAAGGTGTAGATGCAATTGTTTATGGAAGTGTTGTAGGCTTTGGTAAGAAAAATGACACTAAAGGTGGTCTTGGAGGAAGTTTTGCCTGGGGACTTATCGGAGGAACGAAAAAAGATACAGTAGAAGTAAGGATACATTTAAGGATAATTGCAGTAAATACCGGTGAAATCCTTGGAAGTGCTGAAGCCGTTGGAAGTAGATATCTGAAGAAAGGGATTGGATTAGGACTGTTCGGTGGTATTCCGGTACTTTGGGGGTCTGGTGGATTTGATAATACAATGATTGGTCGTGCAACCAAAATTGCAGTCTATGAAGCAGTTAAAATTATTGAAAATACTACACGTAGACTTTATGGAAACATAAGATCTGATGGGAAGATTCACAACAGATTTCGTGAAAAATATCCAAGTATTTTCGATGAAAAAATTCCTGCTCCAAAACGCAGAACATACAGGATTGCACGTGATAAGAAGGAAATGAAAATATTTGTTTCAGTTATTGAAAGAAATATTGATCAGGAAAAATTTAACTCAGTTGTTGAAACGCGTTTAATAAGCGCTTTAAAAGAAGCAGGTTATCCTGTGGTTGCAAATAGAAAATCGGCTTCTATTGTCATTGATGGGCAAGCTGAGGCATATTATGTAGCAACTGTTTTCGATAGATTGACCGATGCAGAGGATTACAGAAGTGCCTGTGCAAAAGTGAATTTAAAGATTATAAATTTGACTAATGGTGAAATGATCGATACTTTTTCCTATACTTTGCCAAAGCCAAGACTGCATCTAAGGACTGAGCTGGCAGGTGAAAAGGCTTTACAGGAAATGTCAAATCTGGTTGCTAACAGAGTTCCTGATATCATGGATCGAGCTGATATAAGAATTGTGCGAAAAGCTCCAAAGAAGGTATTGAAAAAGAGAAAACCAACGAAAAGAGTTGAGCTGACATTAAATGATATAAAGGATTTCAAAACTCTTTCAGAACTTAAAAAATGGCTTGTAAAGCAGAAATTTTATCCTACAATAAAACAGGCAGATTTTAATTCAGGAGTTGTTGTTGTATCCGTAAAAAATACAAGTACTTTTGAGCTTGCGGAAGTTTTAAATGGATTTGGATATACTATTACAACACTTACTGATAAGAAGTTGACTGCTAAAAAATGAAATTTATTGTAATACTGTTTTTACTCATGAATATTACTGTAAGTTGTTACTGTGATGGTATCAGGATTGCAGTTGTATCATTTGAAGATAAAACTGGTAAAGCAGGGAATATTCTTGTCAGGAGTCTGATTGACAGTACGACTGATGAACTTTATAAAACAGGTAAATTCACTCTTCTTGAAAGAGATCGTATAGGGCATGTATTAAAAGAACAAAAACTTGCGTTGACTGGACTTATAGATACTGAAACCGCATCAGTAATAGGTAAATTACTTGGAGCAAGTTATGTTCTTATTGGAACAGTTGTTAATTATGGTGAATCAGTTCAGGAAAATACAATTGGTGGTGCTAATACTACAAGTGAGAAATTTGGTATTGGTGGGTTGAGTATCAGCAAACTCAATTTATTCATTGACTTGAATATAAGGATTATTGAAGTAGATACTGGGAAAATTGTGTTTTCATCTTCTGGAAATGAAAGTTTCAGGAAGACAAGCTATGGATTAACTGTTGTTCAAGATGGAGAACTGGTGCTTGTTGGCAGGAAATTGAGTGATTCAACACTTGGACAGAAAATTGCCAGAAAAGCACTGTCAAAAGCTGTTGAAAAACTGTTGTTTTTTCCATTCAAACTCAAGGAAATGCAAACCCGGATTGTTAAACTTGATGGAGATAATATTATTATTGGGCGTGGACATGGTCATGGTCTAAAACGCGGAGACCAGTTTAAAGTATATGGAAAACCTGAGAGATTAATGGATCCTGTAACTGGAGAAGACCTTGGAAGTAGAAGAAAAATCCTCATAAATAAATCTTTTCGATTAATTCAGGTAGAACGTAATTTTTCTGTATGCCAGATCAATGATAAATACTATTTGGAAAAGATACGTCGTGACTTTGATTCGCTGGATATTTCTAAAGGAGAATTTCTTCAAGTCAGGATGGCTCTTAAAACTGACGAGAAACATTACAATAAAATAATTGATTATTATGAAAGAGGTTTTCTTAAGAAAACAGTTCATATGATTAAACTCTATTACAAGAATTATAAAAGAAGTGATTACCTTCTGGATTATTTGATGGCCTCCTGTTTTGATAAAGGAAGAGCATATCATGCTGCATATAAATATTATGATAAAGTTCTTTCTTTGCTTCCTGGATATTCTCTTCCTGGTGTGATGAAACGCAAACAGGAGATCCGTACTTATTTAAGAAAAAACAGGTGAAGAAAGATCTCGCGCAGAGAACGCGGTGAATGCAGAGGAAAATTGTAATAGTAAAAAAAATCAATGTGCCCTGACGCGTCATGATGTCGCATATGAAATAAAAATGCATGAAAATGCTTCGCGTGAAACAGTTGCCCCCTGCTCCAGATGATTTGTTTTCATCAAAATTAGTGATTTGAATTTCTCCGCTGCATAATTTTAGTTAGTTCTAAATTGTTGTTTTTATTTCCATATGTTTCTCTGCGACCACTGCGTTCTCTGCGCGATGCTTTTTTTCTGTGTTAAATTTTACACCTGGGGTATACTTAAATCATATGAACCAAAAAGTATTAATACATGAAATTCATGAATATGATCCGCAAAAGATCCAGGTGATTGTTGAAGAAGCAATCATTGAGCTGGATTTAATTGGTCAAATCAGTGATAAAAATATTTTAATGAAGCCCAATTGTCTGTTTGCAGTTGAACCTGATCTGGGTATTATAACAAATCCAAAATTTATTGAAGGAGTTATAAGAGCTTTTTCAAAATATTCAAACAAAATTTTCATAACTGATTCTCCTGGTTGGGGATCGTTTGAGTCTGTTATAAAAAAAGCTGGTATTGACTTGATCCTTGAAAAATACAAAGTAAGTATTATTCCTGAAAAATACTATATAGATGGCAACATTAACGGAAAAATTCTGAAATCAACCCGAATAATTCAAGGTATAGAAGGTATGGATTTCATTGTTAATCTTCCAAAGATGAAAACTCATGCAATGACGGAAATAACAGGTGCTGTAAAAAATTTGTTTGGACTTGTTCATGGCAAAACTAAAGCAAAAC
The DNA here is from genome assembly GCA_030633305.1 of Candidatus Muiribacteriota bacterium. Classification (GTDB taxonomy): domain Bacteria; phylum Muiribacteriota; class DAOVTB01; order DAOVTB01; family DAOVTB01; genus DAOVTB01. Next base: position 4,881 of record DAOVTB010000166.1, on the reverse strand, counting down.
TTCATTTCAGATATAATAATCCCAAAAATTTCTACAGGATGCTATTGGATATTTATGAATATATACGCCCAGGTCTAAATATCATGGATGGTATTATTTCTCTTGAAGGCCGAGGTCCTGGAACAAGTGGAAAAGTAAAGAAGACTTCAAAAGTATTGATTTCCAAAGATGCAGTTTTACTGGATCTGTATTTTGCATATATGGTTTCCGCTGAAAAAAGTATCCAGGTTATGCTGGATGAATATCCAGAATTTCAATGGTTTGATGAAAAGGATGATATTCCTGTAATCCAAGGATTTGAATTACCAGATAAAACTCTAGGATTATTGACCCACATACCAGTACCAGAAAAAATATCTGAATGGATGCGTGAAATTGGAATGCCATATCCGGAAGTGGATCAGGATAAATGTAAAACCTGTAACAGATGTGTTGATAATTGTCCGTCAGAGCCATGTTCGATCAATAAAGATAAAAATGGGAAATTAATAATCAGTAATAAAACATGTATTAGATGTTATTGCTGTGAAGAAATCTGTCCGCATGAAGCGATTAAGATGAAAAGGAATATTTTTCAAAAATTATTCAATTGGATTTTAGGGACTTGAGACCTGTCATTACCCGACTTTATCGGGTAATCCATTTTCTCTTTGAGGCAGTCTGAATAAACGGATTCCCAAAAAAAATCACTAAGCAATAGTCTAAATTGGCGTTTGTAGTGTTGGTGGTATAAAACACAGTATGGATGGACGCTGCCTGAATAAGTAATCACCCAAAAATTTCGCGTTTCAATCACAAAATTGGAGCTTGTCTTTTTTTAGTAAAAATTTTTAGCTTACATGGCAAAAAGAAGGCTCCAATTAAATTTCTGTGTAATTACTTATTCAGACAGTTATATGTCTATATATTCTTTGGCATTGTCCGATTTATTCCGAAGGCGGATCCGGGTAATCAATATGAAGCGAAAATCTTCAAAAACTTAGGATTAACAATTATATGTTTTATTTGTATAATTTTTTTTATAAAAAAGTGTATAATTTTTGGTATTACAATATTGATTTTTATAAACCTAAAATAATTGAGTGAAATAGATGTACAATAGAATTAAAAAGCGAACATATCAGATTCTTTCAAAAGCTGATAAGGGTGATAAAACCAGCTTAATATTCGATATTTTTATAATTTCCTTGATCATATTGAATATTCTTGCATTTGTTCTGGAATCTGTAAAATCAATAAAAACTGGTTCAGAGAACTTTTTTTATACCTTTGAACTTTTTTCAATTGTAATATTCACTATTGAGTATTTACTTAGAATTTGGAGTTGTACAGTTGATGAAGAATACAAACATCCAGTTTGGGGAAGAGTAAAGTTTGCATTCTCATTTTTTGCATTAGTTGATCTGATTGCAATCCTTCCTTTTTACATAGGACTATATTTAACATCAACAGCGATTGGAAAAGCAGGGAAACTTGTTGCTCAAAATACAAAAACAATTGATCTACGATTTGTAAGGGGTTTAAGACTATTCAGATTACTCAGACTACTGAAAATTGGGAGATTTTCTAATTCAATAATTACTCTAAAGAATGTTTTCAAGAAAAAACTTCCAGTAATGCTGATTATTTTGTTCGTTACTTTCATTTTACTGATTCTGGTTTCCAGCATAATGTACTTTGTAGAAGGAGAGTTGCAGCCTACTAAATTTTCGAGTATACCTCAAGCAATGTGGTGGGGGATAACTACTTTAAGTACTGTAGGATATGGTGACGTAACACCAATGACAGATATTGGAAAACTTATCACTGCAATAATTGCAGTTTTGGGAATTGGATTGTTTGCATTACCTGCTGGTATTTTAGGATCAGCTTTTGTAGAAGAACTGGAAGATATAAAAAAGGGATATTATGGTACTTATTTTTCAGATCATATTGTTATTGTCGGTTGGAATAACTTTGCTGAATTGATAACGGATCAACTTGTAAAAATGGGGGAACATGCACTTATCATCACTGAAAATGAAGATGATTTAGAATTTATTGCTGAAAGGTATGATACAGAAAAAGTCTTTACTTTGTATTCAGAATTCACAAATTTTAATCTTACAAAAAAAGCAGGATTGACAGACTGTAGAATAATCTTTATAAACATTGATGATGATACTGCAAAACTTGATTACATGCTTCGGGCAAAGGATTTTTTTGGTGATAATTTAACATTTGCCGTTATCCCTCAAAATGAAGAACTTATTGATATATTTAAAGAAAATGGTGCAATGACGACGCCTAGTAAATACAATATTGCCTCTAAATTGCTTGCAAGTTTTATGTTTGAGCCATATGTTGCAGAGTTATCTGAAAACCTATTAACACCAGCTTTTACTGAAGATGAATATGATATTGTGCAGTATTCTATTGATGCAGGTCATGGATATTCTGGAAAGCTGTATCATGAATTGTTTTTTGAAATAAAAAAATCTTTTGATTCAATACTTATTGGAATAACCAAAATTGAAGATGGCAAGCGACAACTGCATAAAAATCCTGAAGATAAGAATATGCTAGTTCAGGAAAACGATACTGTACTTTTAATTACTGATGGAAAAACAAAGATTCGGTTAAAAGAATATTTCAGGATGGAAACATAGTATGAATGTTGCGTTTCAGGTAAAAGATAATTTTATAGGAATAATCGGATGGAATTATTTTGCAAAAATGCTTGTTGATCATCTATTGATTGTTAACAGGAAAGTTCTTGTAATTACTGATAAAAAAGATCATTTTGAAGTTGTTAATGATAACTATGCAGACAGCGGTATTAAAGTATTTCAATCAGATTATTATAATTTTAAACGAATTACTGGATATGGAATCGATAAGGCGCATGTTGTACTAGTAAATTTCGGAAATGATACTGATAAACTAAGATATTCAATCAATATTAAATCCAATTTAGATATTGAATTGATTACAACAATTGAAAATATAAGACTACAAGACACTTTTAAAAATGTAGGTGTACAGTTTCCTTTTTCCCGTGAAGAGATTGTCGCAAAGTATTTCCGAAACTTCCTATTCGAAAAAGAAGTAGCAATCTATTCTGATGATCTCCTTACTTCGGCAGAAAATGAAGATGACTGTGATATTCAGCAGTACAAAGTAACAACAGAAAATCCCTTTTTGAATTTGAAATACGGACAAGCATTTATTGACCTAAAAACTGATTATAACGTCATTCTTTTAGGCATCAGTAAATGTTCTTCGAATGGTTCATATAAACTTATTAAAAACGCTTCAGATGAAACCACAATTGAAAAAGATGATTATCTATTGATGTTGTTAAATGGAAAGACTGAGAAATTGATTGAAGAATATTTTGGTGTTTCACAAGGGTTGTGAGGGTAAAGCAAAGAATAAAAAAACAGTTTATGAGTACTGAAGATGTCAGAAAATGTCATAGTGGATTACTATTGACATGTGAAAATACAGAAATGCTTGAACTTTTTTCATTGATAATTTTTGGACCAAAAACATTAGATATTGATAAAAACAAAGTGCCTGAAACTGTTTTATTGAACCGTTTTAGAAATTTAGCAAGAAAAGAACTAGGTTTTGGAAATGAGATATCTTTCGATGAAGATCGAGCATGGTTTGGATTTGCACTTTCAGACGAAGAAATGTATGAAGAGAGTTAAGTATAAAATTGATTATTTGTAATCAACGTTTCCGCCAATAACCACTAACTGGTGTACCATCTTTTCTAGTATACGAATTAACCCATATTTTCCCGGCGGTACTTGTTGGTGTATATGATCTGGTATATATTTTACTTTCAGTTGGCGTATTTGTATTATTTGAAGATAAAGTCTTCCTTTCTGAAACTGGCTCAGAACTATTCCCTTTGGAATAAACTTTATTCATTGATGTATTATTTTCTTTTTTTTGGTTAATTTCATCCGCGTCAAAAACTTCAGAAAGACTGTGCTTTTCACCATCCCATAAACCAATTTCATAATTATTCGCAATACTTTGAATTTCGAGGAACTCTCTTTTGTAAGAAAAATGATAATTAGTATTTGTAATTGCATAGCCTTTTGAAATCAATTTTCTATTCAAATTAGTTCCATCATCAATAATTACATAGAAATATGATCGCTTCTTTACACTGTCATCAGTTAACAGAAAAACTTCTCTTCCGAGAACGTTTTCTTTGAGAAACTTCTTTATCTTTGATCTGAAAAAACGGGCAGATTTGGAATTCCCACGATCAGGTGTTTTTACTCCGATCAGTCTAATTTTACGTTTATTATCAATTTGCAACGATGTTCCAGAAATAATTTTTGTAACAACATGAGTTTCCTGGCAAAACAAGAAAGTAGTAGAAAAAATTATTAAAAGAAGAGTAATTAAATATTTCATTTTGCATCCTTTTCATTTGTAAGATTTTAATAATCCTAACATGTAATCATTTTGGTTTCAATTCCTTCAAATTGTGCGAATTAGAGTTTTAAAACAAAATGCAAACTGATATTATGCGAAAAAACATCTAAAACAAGATAATTTTAAACATTTACTTATTTCTCAAATCTATTATTGAAGGGAAAAACTTCAAATAATTATTATTAAAAATAATTCAAAACCCAAATACTGTAATTTATGCCATGAATGATTCTGTAATGATTTGACAGCAAAACAAATCATTTATCAGAATCTGAAACGGTCTTTTTTCCTTTGAGCGAGAAGCATGAATAGATAATTAACCAGAAATTTATTGGAGCCTTCTTTTTGTTTCGTATTCTTAAAATGTTGCTCTGAAAAAAAAGACAAGCTCCAATTTAGGGATTCAAAAGACGGAATTTCTGGACACTTATTTATTCAAAC
>DAOVTB010000012.1 GCA_030633305.1 Candidatus Muiribacteriota bacterium | reverse complement strand
TGTAGGGGAGGGTCTGTGACCCTCCCGAATTAAATTATTTTGGATTATATATACAAAGTGCCATTTTATGTTTTTTATTAGAACGGGAGGGTCACAGACCCTCCCCTACAGATTGATATTATTTTATAGAACTAAAAAGTTGTGCTCCCTAATCCAAGCTTTTTGACTTGTAGCAATTTTGCATAAATAAAAAAATCCTTCACGAATAGACACAATAACACAAAGTTAAACATTCATTTATATGTCATTCTTCGGCTTGACCGCAGAATCTATTCCAATCGTAAAATATGAAGATGGATCCATAAATTCTCTACGAAGTTTTATATAAACCTGATACTGGTAGTTTTTCGCTTTTTGAATACAGATATAGAAAAAATATTCCTAAATTTGACGCAATTATTTTTTTCTACTTTGAAAAATTATTTAAAAGTAGTTTCAATCTCTCTACAGATTATCATAAAGCTGACAGAAATTAAAAAAGCAAAATTAAAAGCTAATCCGATTATTTTCAATTCATTTTACTCCTCAAAAATCTCTCCCGGATAACTTTTAGAAACTGCTTTCCATCTACAACCGGGGAACCAATAAAATCAAAATGATAATTTTTATGCCATTCACTAAGAACTGTTCCACAACTACCATTATAAGTTTCGCCATAATCCAAAGAATAATATTTAATTCCACCGTCATTTACAGAATTATCTGCATTATCAGTTAATAAAATAGCTACATAATGCGCATGAACAGCATTGACAAATTCAGACATTTTGATTAATACAGTCGGACAATTATCAATTTCAGTTGTCATAACTTTAAATTCATTAATATCTATATCTGCATCACTACAAACTCTTGAATATACAAGATTCCATACTAATAGAATATATTCTTCTGATGTATCAGAAAACAAATTCTTAAAAAACTTTTTAGGGTCATCTGCACAGAAATTCCTTAACGCTTCATGTGCAAAATGGTAACAGTTTCGATTGCATTTATTCATAATTTATTCCTTTTATGATATATTAATTTTAGAATATATTTATTTTCGTTATTTGACAAGCTTATTTTTCATTATTTCCCCATTGTCAAAACCGCATAATTTTGTATTCAATTTAATCAATTTCATAACTTGAAATCAGCAATTATTTGAATTCTAAATATGGTAATAACCTTAGGCAATAAGCTTTTTGTAAAAATAAATTTTACTCAGATTATACATCAAGGATTTTCCAAAAGTTATAGTGCAAAATTAGATTATTGTATATGTTTCCAATTATTTTTTTTAATCATATATTCGTAAAAATCAGTGTTAATTTTCTCTTTTTTTATTGGAAAATTTGAATATAATCCACCTGAAAAAAACTTATTTATTAAAATCAATTCAGGACTTACTTTATAGACAAAGTTCGTAGCATAAATAAATAATTGTTCAGAAATTCAATTGAAGCCTTCTTTTTGTTTCGTCATAATATTTCACCCTAAAACAAAAAGACAAGCTTCAATTTACGGATTGGTTCGCAGAAATTTCTGGATAATTCATTTATTTATTCTGCTACACATTACTTGGTTAACACGTGTGAAGCAAATAACACTGCACCAAACAGCGCTGAAATAACTGTTATAATCCAGAAACGAATCACAACTTTAGTTTCATGCCATCCTTTTTCTTCAAAATGATGATGAATCGGAGTCATCAGGAAGACACGCTTCCCTTCTCCATATTTTTTTTTTGTATACTTGAAATATGATGTCTGAATAATAACTGATAAAACTTCGGCTACAAATAAAAAACCTATTATCAAAAGATACATCTCACTTTTTGTAAGGACTGCAATCGTGCCGATTAGTCCACCAATTGCCTGTGAACCAGTATCACCCATAAAAATAGATGCAGGATGACAGTTATACCAGAGAAAACCTGAAAGTGAACCTATCATAGCTGCTCCAAGTACAGTAATTTCCCCTGTTCCAGAAATAAATGGTATTCCAAGATGAGCTGAAAAAATTGAATTCCCGCAAATATAAGCAATAGCTGAGAATATAATTGTGACAACTATTGCCATACCCGCCGCAAGACCATCAAGACCATCAGCAAAATTTACAGCATTTGAAGTTCCTACTTCGACAAAACTGACCATAACAAGATAAAAATACCCAAGACTTACCATTCCAATGAGTGGAACATTTACCGATGTCATAACATTATCTGGAAATATTTTGAATGCTATAAGAACAAATGCAAGAAAAAATCCATACAGGAATTGAAAAGCAAGTTTAGCTTTAGAACTGAGACCTTCACTATTCTTATATTTAATTTTAAGAATATCATCAACAAATCCAATCATTCCGAAATAAAATGCAGTAAAAATCAGAATATACTTAAAAGCATTATCTCTCATCCAGAATACAGAAGTCAGTATTATTGAAATGATTATCACTATTCCGCCCATCGTCGGAATACCTGTTTTTACATGATGAGTCTCAGGCCCATCATCACGGATCTGTTGGCCAATGTTAATACTGTTAAATTTTTTTATCATGAAAGGAATTAGAAAAACTGTCATAATAAAAGATGTCACAAGTGCAAAAACAGCACGGACAGTTATTGCTTTAAACAGGAAATAAAGCACTGGTCAAATCCTCCATCACCTTTTCAATACATGCACTTCGAGATGCTTTAAAATATATGACCTTATCTCCTGATTTTGAATTTATATCGAATTTGATACTTTCAATAAGTTTTTGATTTTCATAATTTTTCTGAAAAAAGCTGATATTATCAATATTTTTCGCTTTAAACTGCTTGTACATATACTCAATTTTATTTCCGTAAAAAATCAAATTCAAATTGGTATTCTCCTTGTTCAAGCTCAGAATTTCGCATATTTCATCCGAAGAATATTGCATATCATGGTCATTTATTTCCATCATATCTCCAATAACGGCATATTTCACTGGAATATTTAGCTGACAGAGAAATAAAATTCCATTTTTTAAAGAAAGAGGATTCGAATTATATGAATCATCAATAAAATAGACTCCGTTTCCTGCTATTCTTGGAAATAATCTGTTCTTCTCACCTTGAATCAGCTTGGCAGATTCTCTGATTTCATCCATATCAAGCCAACCCATCACATTACATGCACATACACCCAGTAAAAAATTACTAATATTTCCATCACCAAAAAGCAATGTCCTGATATAAAATTTAGTATTATCTTCATTTAAAAATTCAATTTCAGTTCCACATTCAAGATTTATATCCGAAATCCTTGGAACATCCTCCAGATTTACAGCCATAATCTTATGCTTTCTGCTAAATTCCATCAGTCGATTACCATAATTACCACTACATGATGTAAAAAAAGCCTTTCTGGTTTCAGAAATAATACTTTGTTTTTCAAGGAATACACCTTCTTCATCAACTAGAAACTCAGTATGTCCTCGTCCAATACTGGTTATAAACGAAACATCGGGTTTTAAAATTTTTGAAAGAGCCCTGATTTCACCAGGTTGATTTGTTCCCAGTTCGAAAACACCAAATTCTTCATCCCCCTCTAATGCCAGAATAGACATAGGAAGACCTATGAGATTATTAAAATTCCCCCTGCTGTGATGAACATTAAATTTTGAAGAAAGTATGGTGCTAAGAATTTCTTTTAAAGTGGTTTTACCAGATGTTCCAGTAATTCCAATAGCAACACCCTTAAATCCCATTCTTATAAATTTTGCCAGTTCCTGTAATGCTTCATTATTTGGAATCAAAATCCTGATATAATCTTTTTCAGAAAATTCCTGGCGGGAAAAAAAATATGGTATTCTAATTTTTCCAGAAACTGAAATAAAATCTTCACCATCAAATCTTTCTCCAGTAATTGGAAAAAAAATTCCTTCTTTCATTGGAAATCTGGAGTCAAAATATATTTTTCTGGTATCTATAATAGGGTTACTACACTTGGAAGTATCAAAAACATTACTTAAATCTCTTAAATCTATTTGCATTACATTATTCCTATTTTATATCGGACACAGTCTGTAATTAAAAAAATAACAAAGATCTCGCGCAGAGAACGCTGAGGACGCAGAGAACATTATAATAATAAAAAATAAACAAAACATGATTATACCGTTATCCTGCGATTTTAGTCCGCAGTATCTATTAAAATGGAAAAACAAAAAGATGGATCCTGCGATCAAGTCGCAGGATGACAAATTGGATTGTGACACAGTCTGCCAGACCCTCCCCTACTGTATTTTATTATTTTTTCTTCTTACTTTTCCCATTCCTGCGTTCTGAATGAGATGAAGGTTGGAATTTTCTGTATCCGGATAAACCGAGGCGCACTCTTTTGTGCGTTGAGGTTTAGACTGATACCTAAAATTTCAAGATTCGCTCATTCTGGACGCAGGACCATTATTTTAGTTTTGAAAACAAAACCTTAAAAAAATTATACTTCTGCCTGACTATAAGTTTAATCGTTTTCTTAGAAGCTTTGAGTTTAATCATCTTTATATTAGAAGTATTTAAACCAAGATGTCCATCAACAGACATTATCGTATTTTCAAATTCTGGAGATTTGATAATTATCTCCTGAGTATCTGAAATAATAAAAGGCTTTATTAAAAGCGAGTGGGAGCATATAGGGGTCACCATCAATCCTTTCCCCTCAGGATACATAATAGGTCCGCCAGCAGAAAGATTATATGCAGTAGAACCAGTTGGAGTAGCGATTACAATTCCATCTCCATAAAAATTGATTGCTGCGCTGCCATCAATTTTAGCTTCATAATTGATTACTTTAAAAACTTTGATTCCTCGAGACAGGATAAAATCATTCAACGCAAAAAATAATTCTGATTTATCTTTTAATACAACTTCAACTTCCAAAAGCTGACGATTGGAAATCCGAAATTTATCATTAATTAAATCCTCTACGATCTCATTGATCTTACGGTAATTGAATTCAGTAAGGAAACCAACTTTCCCGGTATTTATACCCAGCACAGGAATATCAGCATCTACAACTGGCCTTATAGTTGCCAGGATAGAGCCATCACCTCCAATAACAATCAATAAATCGCTATCTTTACATTCTTTATAGAGGTTCTTTTGAAATTTCTTTAGTTTTTTAAAATCAATTTGAATTACAACGGATTTAATATCATATTTATCAAAACATTCTAAAAGTGATGTTTGGGCTAAAAATGACTCTTTTTTTTTGGTATTTATAGCTATAGTAACTTTATTGAGTTTCATAACTTTAAAGTATTTAGATTATTTATCTGGCTTCAACGATAAACTTCATGGCAGTCTTATCCTGCCCTTCTATTATTACTTTTGTGAAACCTATTATAGTAATGAGATCAAGACCATGTGAAGCCACAAAACCTCGAGAAATTGCTATCGCCTTAACTGCCTGGTTAATAGCAGCTGCACCTACAGCATGAAGAGCTACTCTTTCACTTTTCTCGACCAATGAAGCTATCGCACCTGCAACTGACTTACAATTACTTTTAGCTGCAATTTTTAGAATTTCCATTATTGCTCCCTTAATACTAGACTATTTAACACTAGTTTTCTGCTACTTTCACAAATTTCTTCCCAGTGTCCAATTATCTTCTTTATAATTTTATCATTATAAGTATGTATTTTCAAAGCAATTAAATTATTATTATCTTTTTCAGTAGATATAATCTTATATTTTATACCCAAATCACTTATTGATTTTAAGACTGCACATTTATCACCACGAATCCATGATTGAAATTGTGAAGAAATATGAATTTCAATAAACCTTGTATTTTCTTGAATTTTATTCATGATCCAGTCAACGATAATAGAGCCTTTCATCATTTCTTTTAAATGACCACTTAATGGACCTGCAACGCAACTTTGAAAAACTGATTTTTCTGGATGTATACCTATTTTTAATATTCCTATTTTCTTTTTCCTTGCAAGAAGATAGAGGGCTTTTACATAACAAATGCTTTCTTCCATACTTAATGGAACATATAGTCCTTTTCTGTACTGTCGTTCCAATTCGGTATTTTTAAAAACCAGAAGCGGATAGATCCTGATATATTCAGGAGGATAATTAGAAAAATAATAATCACATAGTTTATAAAATTCCTGAAAATTTTCAGAAGGTAAACCTGGCATAACCTGATAAACCCACTTAATATCATGCGAAGCCAGGAGTTTTATACTATTATCGATATCCTCTTTTGTAGTTTTTCTACCTATTTTTTTTAGTATATCTTCATTGAAAGTTTGAACACCTAGTTCAACCAGTTTCAAATTAAATCTTTTTAATAATAAGATTCTGGACAGATTCCTGCAAACCGATTCTGGGGTTGTTGAAAACCTGATGCCCATGAATTTCTCATTTTTGGATATTTTATTTAAAAATAAAATAATCTGCGAAAAATAGTAATCTTTTATTTCAAGAAATGTTCCACCATAAAATCCAATTTGAAAAGGAATTTGAGCCTGAAATGTATTTTTTTCAGCCTGAATTAATTGCTTTTCAAACTCTATTTCTGTATCAGGCGTTGATGTAATAACACTCTGATTACAATAAATACATTTTCCGGCACACCCCATAAATGGTATAAATACTGGAATTATCCTGTCATGCATAAATCACCATTTTTTTGTAAAAAAATCACTGTAGTCACTCTTGAAGATCGCCATGCTTTTTTTTGAACGTATTATATGCTTTTTTAGCCGCTATCTTGGTTGCTTCTTTTTTACTATCCCCAAAGCCCTGAGCTAAATATTGATCTCCAAGAAATATCTTTGCAATAAAACTTTTTTTACCACGATCAAATTTCTCATATATTTCATATTCAGGATATTCGCCAATCTTTTTTGCAGTAAGCATCTGAAGCTTGTTTTTATAATTATAATCCGACTGGGCATCACGAATATTTTCAAAAACTTCATTAAAAAAAATCTCAATAACTGGTTTTGCTGCTTTAATGCCACCATCAATATATACTGCTCCAATAATGGCTTCTATTAGATCTGCATGAAGAGATTTCCTCTTGTTATCTTTCTTATTTTTTTCTCCACAACCTAGCATAAGATACTTACCTAGATCCATTTTTTTAGCAATCCTGCTTAAATATTCTCCTGATACATAATAGCCTTTCATACCGGATAAAAATCCTTCATCTTTTTCCGGAAAAGCATTAAAAAATTTTTCCCGGACTACTAATTCAAGAACACTATCTCCAAGGAATTCAAATCTTTCATAGTTATATGGAATATCACATTCATTCGCATAGGAAGTATGTATCAAAGCCTCCTGCAGAAGCTTGATTTCCTTGAAAAAATATCCTATTTTTTTTTGTATTTCGATATTTTCCTCAGAGATTTTCATAATTTTTTGAATAGAAAACCTGAAGAAATTTTTGATTTTAAACAATATTATCTCCTCTTTATATTACTTCACACAATCCAAGCATAGAAAAAATTTTCCATACCTTAAATATTTCTTAAGAAAAAGAGGAATTATTAAATTCAAATATCGCTTAAACTATTCGGTTAAGCTTTTTTAAAGACCAATACTCCGTTATGTCCACCAAATCCGAAAGAGTTGCTGATAGCGTATTTTAAATCCGCCTCCACAGCAGTATTAGGTACATAAAAAAGATCACAATCTGGATCAGGATTTTCAAGGTTAATCGTTGGAGGTACTTTTCCAGTTTCCAACGTTTTCAATGTTGCAATTGCTTCAACCGCTCCGGCAGCTCCAAGCATATGACCTATCATAGACTTATTGGAACTGATAAGAAGTTTTTCTGCATGGGCCTTGAAGATTGTTTTCAATGCCATAGTTTCATATTTGTCATTAAGACTCGTAGATGTTCCATGTGCATTGACATAACCAACTTTTTCCGGATCAAGTTCTGCTTCTGCAAGTGCAATTTTCATTGCATTGATAGCTCCCCTGGCTTCAGGATGCGGAGCAGTCATATGAAATGCGTCGCCAGTAGCACCATAACCACATATTTCGCCATAGATATGTGCTCCACGTTTTTTAGCATGTTCATATTCTTCCAGTATCAAAATACCAGATCCTTCGGCCATAACAAATCCATCTCGCATTTTATCAAAAGGACGTGACGCAGCTTGAGGATTATCATTGCTAACTGATAATGCCTTAGCAGCAGCAAAACCAGCCAATGTCAGTGGAGTGATTGGTGCTTCACTTCCTCCAGCGGCCATAATATCCATTTTCCCTAGTTTAATATACTGAAATGCCTCTCCGATTGAATGAGTACCAGTTGCGCAGGCAGTACAAAGAGATATGTTAACTCCCTGAAAGTCCAATTCTATTGATACGTTTCCAGATGCCATATTTGGTATAAGCATTGGTACAAGAAACGGTGAAATACGCCTAGGGCCTTTTGCTGAAAGAATATCTTTTCCTTTTTCAAGAGCAATTATCCCACCTACGCCAGAACCTACCATGACTCCTGCGCGCTCGCGATTAAATTCAGTGTCCTGCAGACCTGAATCCTCAAATGCCTGTTTCGCAGCAGCAATGGCGAACTGCGAATACCTGTCTATTTTTCTAGCTAGCTTTTTATCAATAAATTCTTCAGGTTTAAAATCTACTATTTCTCCGGCAATTTGAGCTTTCTGATCTGAAGGGTCAAAACATTCGACCTTTCTGACTCCACTTTTACCATTTATCAAACTATCAAAAAACGTTGTTACATTTTTACCAATAGGACTGATTACACCTAATCCAGTAACCACTACTCTTTTCATTAAAAATTCCTCCGACAAAGAAACTTCAGTGGTGGAGAAAATCTCCACCACTTTAAGTTAGATCATCATCTAATTAATTAGTTTTTCCTTCAATATATTTGACTGCATCGCCAACGGTTTTCATTGTTTCTGCATCTTCGTCCGGAATTTCAAGTTCAAATTCTTCTTCGAAAACCATAACAAGCTCTACAATATCAAGAGAATCTGCTCCAAGATCTTCAATAAAATTGGCTTCAGTTTTCACCTGATCCTCAGAAACATCGAGCTGATCCACAATCAATTCTTTAACCTTATCAAAAGTTGCTGACATATTTTCACCCCCCCTTTAAAAAATAATCTTATTATATTAAATACACATCCCGCCGTCTACAATTAAAACCTGACCAGTCATATACGACGAATCCGGTCCAGCAAGAAAACTCACAACCTTAGAAATATCTTCAGGAGCTCCAAGTTTTCCAAGCGGAATATTTTTTAACATCTCTTCTTTTACTTCATCACTAAGTTTATCAGTCATTGCAGTCTGAATATATCCAGGTGCTACAGCATTAACTCTCACACCTTTTTTACTTAGTTCTTTAGCAAGGCTTTTTGTTATACCAATCACTCCTGCTTTACTAGCAGAGTAATTTACCTGGCCAGCATTACCCATCACACCAATCACACTAGAAATATTAACAATAATCCCTGCCTTTTTCATTAGCATCCGAGAGAATATTTTACATAAATTAAACACGCCTGTCAAATTTACATGAATAACACTATCCCAATCTGCTTTTTTCATTCTCATAATTAGACCATCACGGGTTATTCCAGCATTATTTACAAGAATATCTATTGAGCCATGATCCTGTTTTACTTTCTTATGAAATTCTTCAACTTTATCATAATCACCAACATCACATACATACGGAAAATATTGGAAATCTTTAGCATTAAATTCCTTCTGGGTTTCAATTAACTGATCCTGAAGAACATCAACTGCAATAATTTTTGCTCCTGACGCGGCAAGATCCATAGCAATAGTTTTACCTATTCCTCTACTTGCTCCAGTTACAATTGCTGTTTTTCCTGTTAACACACCCATTCTATTCACCTTCTGCTTCTAATTCATTCTCATTAAGTTTTGAAATAAAATTCTTGAGATCTTCAACTTTTTCAATATTTGAAACAGTCGCTGTTTTATCTGCAGATCTGAAAAAACCTTTAACAACATTGCCAGGTCCAATTTCTATATAATCTTTAATACCATCATCTATCATATTCAACATCAGGTTCAACCAGTTTATAGGTTTATAGATCTGAGCAATCAAAAAATCCTTTATTTCTTCTTCATTCATGCAGGCTTTTGTTCCAACATTCGTGTAGATTCCAATTTTTGGTCTTTTAAAAGTCACTGTTGAAACATATTTTTCAAACTCATCTGCAGCAGGTTTCATCCATTTTGTATGAAATGCACCACTTACTTTCAAAGGAACAGCACGTTTAGCACCACGTTCAACAAATAAATCAGCAGCTTTTTTCAATGCTGTAGGATTCCCACCAACAACAACCTGTTTAGAAGAATTTATTATCGCAGGAGCAACATGGTCTTCACCTGTGCTTACTTCATTGCACACCTCTTCAATTGTTTTAAGGTTGCCACGCATAACAGCACAAAGCGGTGCAAATTCATCAGATACCATATTGACTTTTTTCATTGCTTTTCCACGTTCAAGTACCAGTTTCAATCCAGTCTCAAAGTCAACATATCCTGCAGCATAAAGAGCAGCATATTCGCCAAGACTATGTCCAGCGCTCGCAATTTCAGTAACATCTGATTCTCTGAGAACTTCTAAAAGAGCACAAGATACTGTGAATATTGCAGGTTGCGTTACAGATGTATCTTTTAACTTTTCCTCTGGTCCATTGAATATTATATCAGAAAGCTTATATCCAACAATCTCATCCGCTTTATCAAAAATTTTTCTTGCAGTCTCATAGGATTCATAAAAATCCTTTCCCATTCCAACAAATTGTGATCCCTGTCCCGGGAACAATAATCCATAAACAGCCATTTCAATTTCCCCTTTATTTTCTAATCTTTCTTTATCTTGTTAATCCTGTCGAAACTTTCTTTTTTTCTTCGTATCCTTCGTGGTTAAGTTTTTCTTTTTTAAAGCGATTTCAGTTCTTCTATCAAAGTTGGTATTATTTTTTTATAATCTGCTACAATTCCATAATTTGCTACATCAAAAATAGGAGCATTTGGATCCTTGTTAATTGCAACAATAACTCTTGAATTCTGCATACCCGCAAGATGCTGAATGGCACCTGATATTCCAACTGCGATGTAAAGGTCTGGTCGAACTGATTTCCCAGTCTGCCCAACCTGATGTGGTTTAGGTATCCACTTCGAATCAACCGCAGCTCTTGAAGCTCCCACCTCAGCTTTCATAACAGACGCCAGTTCTTCAAGCATCTTAAAACCTTCTTCCCCGCCAACTCCTCGACCACCTGATACGATAGTTCGCGCTTCTTCAAGATTCACGTGGTGAACTCCTTCAGAAATAACTTCAAGAAGTTTAACAATGAAATCGTCTTCTTTAAAATCTATATCAACAAGTCTAGCTTCTCCATTACGTTGTTCATCATGAATGATTCTCATGATCCCAGGTCTTACAGTTGCCATCTGTGGTCTATGTTTCGAACTTTCAATCGTAGCCATGATGTTTCCACCAAAAGCTGGTCGTGTCTGCAAAAGAGCGCGCGTTTCGTCAACAACATCCAGGTTTGTACAATCTGCAGTCAAGCCTACCCTGAGTACATTTGCAATTCTAGGAGCAAGATCTCTTCCTTCATGTGTTGCACCAAAAAGAACTATTTCAGGTTTTTCAAGTTTTATGAATTCAGAAACCATTCTAGCAAACGGAAGTGTTGAATATTGTGCAAGTCTAGCATCACAGGTATAAACAATCTTGTCTGCTCCATATTCATACAGCACCTTAAAACATTCTTTAACTGATTCATCTCCACCAATATATGCTGTCACCTGAGTGTCCAGTTTTTTACTTAACCGATGTGCTTCACTAAGAAGTTCTCTGGATACTTTATGAACATCTCTGCCTTTGTGTTCAATATAAACCGCTACTCCGCGAAATGCAGAAAAATCCTTTTTTTCTTCTGGTTTTTTTTCATCAGTCTCTTCATAGATAATCGCATCAAATTTGCATGATTCTATACAAATCTTACAATGTGTACAGCTTGGAAGCAGTACAGCTTTTTTATCTCTCATCTCTATAGAACTATATGGACAGGCCTTTACGCATTTTTTACAACCTATACATTTATCATTCAGAATAACTACACCCATTTCAGTCTCCTTAAATTTCTTTCTGAAGATAATTTGCAATTATCATCTTGTGAATCTCATTCGTACCTTCATAAATTCTGGTAATCCTGGCATCTCTATAAAATCTTTCAACCGGATAATCTTTCATATAACCAAATCCACCATGAATCTGAATAGCTTCATCAGCTACTTCAGAAGCAATATCTGATGCATATAATTTAGCCATTGCAGCTAATTTTTCAAATGGTTTTCCGTTATCTTTGTTATACGCAGACTTGTAGATCAGGTTTCTTGCATTTTCAATCTTTACAGCCATCTCAACTAATTTAAACTGAATTGCCTGAAAATTGAAAATTGCTTTACCAAACTGTTTCCGTTCCATGGAATAACTGATCGCAGCATCATAAGCGCCCTGGGCGATTCCTAAAGCCTGAGCGGCAACGCCAAGTCTTCCACAGGCCAGAGTTTCAAGAGCAATACGAAAACCAAGTCCTACTTTTCCAATAATATTTTCTTTTGGTATTCTAACATCTTCAAGGATCAGCTCAGCAGTTGTTGCACCGCGGATTCCTAGTTTATCTTCAACACGTCCTACTGAAAAACCCGGAGTATTCGTTTCAACTATAAAAGCACTCATAGGTGCCCTTTTTGATTTTGCATTTTTCTTTACACCCGCAAAAATAATCGCCATTCCAGCAATATCCCCACCAGTAATAAAATGTTTTGTACCGTTTAAAATATAATCGTCGCCATCAGCAACAGCAACTGTTTTCATATTACTCGCATCAGATCCAGCTTCGGGTTCAGTTAAACCAAAAACACCGAACAATTCTCCTCTGGAAAGCAGTGGCAACCATTTATTTTTCTGCTCTTCTGTTCCCCAGGTCAGGATTGGAAAACTCAGGAGCGAATTAGCTCCAGCAATTATAACACCTGTTGAAGCACAGGTTTTCGAAAATTCTTCAACGATTCTAACATAGGTCTGATAATCCAGGCCAGCACCATCATATTTTCTTGGCACAACAGCACCTGGTATTCTCATAGCGCCCATTTTGGCAATGTTTTCAATGGGAAATCTTTCATCTCTGTCTATTTCTTCAGCAATTGGTTCGACTTCTTCCCTTATGAATTTCTTTACTATATTAAGTATTACTTTTTGATCTTCTCTTAATTCAAATATCATATTTTATTCTCCCACATAACCCCAATTTAAAGTTCAACCAGGATCGTACACCAGCTCAATCCGCCGCCAAAACCAACAAGGGCTGCTATCTCACCGCTATTACTTTTCCCATCATTTATAAATTCATGAAATCCAATTGGAATTGTAGCGGCAACTGTATTGCCATATTTATCAAGGTTAATAGTGATGTTATCTTCATTTAAACCCATTTTCTTTGCAGCTGACTTGATTATTCTAATATTTGCCTGATGAGGAATAATATATTTCAAGTCAGATACTTCCATATTACTTTCATTAAACGCCTGTTTAATCGTATGAGATACAATATTGATTGCAAAACGATAAACATCTTTCCCTTTCATAGTTAAAAAATGTAGTTTTTCATCTATTGCTTTTTGCGTTGCAGGAATTCTACTTCCCCCAGCTGGAATAACTATACAGTCATGTCCTGAACCGCGAGAACCCATACCAAAACCTTTGATCTCATTTTTTGTTCCCTTTGATGAAAGTACAAAAGCTCCTGCTCCGTCACCAAACAAAACACAAACAGTACGATCTGACCAATCAACAGTTTTAGATGTTTCATCCGCACCAATCACAAGAATATTCTCAAAAACTCCGTTTTCAATGAACTGAGATGCAATAGTAAGCGAATACACAAAACCGCTGCAAGCAGCCTCTAGATCCAAAGCCGGAATACCCTCGAGTCCCATCTTCTTCGCAACAATACATGCACATGATGGAAAAAGCATATCAGGAGTAAACGTCCCAACGATAATCATATCGATTTCATCTGGAGTAAGTCCCGCATCTTCAATTGCTTTCATTCCAGCTTTATAGGCCAGTTCGCTTGTCGGTTCATCATCTCTAGAGATTCTTCTTTCCTTGATACCTGTTCTCTGAGTAATCCATTCATCACTAGTATCAACAATTTTCTCAAGATCGAAATTTGTTACAATTTTTTCAGGCAAATACATACCTGTTCCTGTTATGAAACCTTTTGTACCCATTTTATGAACAATCCCCTACATTTTTAATTGTCGCAAGTTCAGACTTCATCTTTTCAACTATTTCAAGTTTATAATAATCAAAAGCCTGTTTTATACCATTTTTGATAGCTTTTCCTTTTGAACTTCCATGAGCAATGATATTTATGCCGTTTACACCAAGAACAATTGCTCCACCATATTCATTATAGTCGAGTTTTTTGGATAATTTATAACACAACATTTTTCTGATATTTTCATCAACCTCAAGAGTAGCAAGTTCTTTTTCCATCAAAGCAAAAACAAGTCGAATAATTCCTTCACTTGTTTTTAAAACTATGTTTCCATTAAAGCCATCACAGATCACAATATCATATTTAGGTAAAAATAATGCATGACCTTCAACATATCCTTTAAAGTTATCAATATTATCCTTAAATAGTCTATAGGCCTCGCGAGTCGCAGAATTTCCTTTTTTCTCTTCTTCGCCATTACTCAGTAAAGCAATTGTTGGATTAACCACCCCTTTTGCTACAGCAAAAACTTTAGCCATTTTAGCAAATTGAAGTAGTTCTACAGGTTTTGCGTCCACGATCGCTCCCATATCCATCATAATGAAGGAACTCTTTATTCCTGGAAGCTTTATCGCAATTCCTGGTTTTTTACATTCTTTGATTTTACCCCAGAGAATAAGTGATACAGCAATAGATGCACCAGTATTTCCTGCCGAAAGCATCGCATCAGCTTTGCCTTCTTTTACAAGCTTAGCAGCTTTTGTAATTGAATAATCCATACCAGGTTTTAAAGCTTTGGTAGGCTTATCGTTCATACCAAACACATCAGTAGTTGCAACACAACTTACCCGTTCTGCAACATCGGTAAAATCATAATGCTTTATATGGTCTTCGCATCCAACCAGAATGCACGAAATATCTTCCTGTTTTAATTCAAGAAGACATTCGTGAACACCTTTCAATATCTCTTCGGGACCGTGATCGCCACCCATGACATCGACAGCTATTCTCATTATCGTTCTCCACTAATATTTTTCATAGCTTAGAAACTAATACTATTCATCAATTTCAATAATCTTTTTTCCTCTATAGTAGCCACAGCTTGGACATACTTTATGAGGTACTTTTGTTTTGTTACAATGAGTGCATCTTGCTAAAGTCGGAGCCTCAATTTTCCAATGAGTTCTTCTCTTGGCCTGTCGCATCTTTGATTGCTTTTTCTTTGGAACTGCCATTTTTTTTCACCACCTGTCTTAAATAATTTATATCGAATCTCAAAGTAGAGCAGTAATAACGCCTACATGAAATACATCTTCTACACTACAACCCCTGGAAAGATCATTTACTGATCCGTTTAAACCAACGGTTACTGGACCGATTGCCGAAGCGCCGCCAAGACGCTGGGCTATTTTATAACCAATATTTCCAGAATTAAGATCAGGAAATATAAAAATATTCGCTTTTCCTGCGATTTTACTATCAGGACATTTCTTTTTACCAACGCTTTCTAAAAGTGCTGCATCAAACTGCAAAGGGCCGTCAATGTCAATATCAGGTCTTCTTTCTGCAACCATATCAAGAGCATTTTTTACCTTAGTAACATCAGGATGTGAAGCACTACCTTTTGTAGAAAAACTAAGCATCGCAACCCGCGGTTCCATCCCAAGAAGCCGAGCCGCACTATCTGAAACTGAAATCGCTATATCTGCAAGCTGTTCACTGTCAGGGTTCGGCATAAGAGCACAATCCGCAAATATCATAACACCATCATCTCCAAAGGACTTATCACTATGGATCATTATAAAATATGTCGCAGCTGTCTTTATTCCTGGTTTTGTTTTTATAATATGTAAAGCTGGTTTATAAGTATCTCCAGTGGAAGTAATCGCACCACAGACATAACCATCTACCACTTTATTTTTAACTAAAAAAGCAGATAAAAATATCGGATTTTTAACTATTTTTTGGGCTTTCTCCAGGGTCATCCCCTTATGTTTTCGCATTTCGTAATACTGTTCAGCATAAATTAGATTTTTGTCATCTTCAGTATCAACTATCTGAATATCTGATTTTTGGATAGAATATTTATCTATTTCAACGAGAATATCCTGTTTTTTTCCAACCAGAACTGGTTTCAAAACTTTCTGATCAATTAACATTTTAACCGCTTTCAATGTCCTTTCTTCAAGGGATTCTGGAAAAGCGATAGTCTTCAGCTCATTTTTTGCTTTTTCTACTAATTTCTTCAAAAGATCCATAACAACGAATGTCCTTTACATCATAAATTAATTTAATAATCCTATCATTTCACTTGAAAATAGTCAAGTTCAAGCGGAATTATTAACATAACAGCTCATATTTAATCTAAATTAAGCTTATTTGTCAATATAAATTTTAGCATTTTAGTTTATATCTCTATATATTGATAGTATAATTAGAAGCATATTTACAAAACCTTGACCATAAGTTATTTCACATAGTATAATTAAAAAAAAATTTGGAAATATTAATAATGAAGAAATTTCTCCTCATTCCTTTATTTGTTTTTTTTATTTTAATTCTCTCAAGCAAGCTCTCAGCTTCTGATATGGATCTTTATTACAAAAGTAAATCAATGGAAAGAAAAGCTATTTCATCTAGTGATTTCAAAAAAGTTATTTTGCAATATAAAAAATTCTTAAAAACGACCTCTGCAGAGGATGATATTGAGATAATTGCAAGCTGTTATTTTTCCATAGGAGATATTTTTCTAAAAAAACTGAAAGAAGGTCAGAAAGCATATAAATATTTTAAAAAGGTTATCCGTAGCTATCCTGATTCGTCCTGGTTCAGTGTGGCCAATTCTGAAATTTCAAAAATAAAAATAAAAAAATCAGTCTTCCCTGCCAGAACTACATTCAGACTTCCCACAAAATCAAAAAACACTTCAAAAGGTGTAGTCCCCTATAAACGCAAATTGATTCCTCCGGATATCATCGAGAAAGTTGATATTTCAGAAGTAAAAGAAGCAATCCGCAAAATCAAAGAAGCAAAAAATAATCCTCCGGATTTTGATGATGATGATCCAATCCCTACCGGTTCAGACCTGATATTGAAAATATTCGAAAATTACGGCATTAAGAAAAAAAACATCATAGCTACTGTTTATCAGATTAGTTTTAGCGGTAAAACTCAAAAAGGAAATAAAATAACAGTCTCCGGATTCAGGAACAAGAAACAAAAAATTGTACTCGTCAACAATATTGGCGTCATGTTCAGTAATAAAAAGAAATTTCTGTTTTTCAAAAAAAGTAAAAAATATCATCAGATAACAAAGAAATCACCAAAAGGTATAAAATATTTGTACTTATCAATCATGAATAAATATTGCGGATTGATGTTCCTGAATAATTTTAATGTATTCGCTCCTGATATTTCTTATGAAGAAAGTAAAGAAAATCGCGAAGTATTAAGATATTATCCACTTGTAAAAAGTTTTAAATCCTATTTTAAATTGATCCTGAATATGGAAAAAAAGCCTTATTTTGTTTCCGCATCATTTGGATCTAATAAGTTTGAAGAAAATGACAATATGCTGAAATTAAAAAAATTCAAAGTCGGAAAATCCGTAAACTTCACTCTAAAAAAATATAAACCAACAAACAGTCCTCCTCCGGGAGAATCAATTCCTGAATAGAGATAATGTTATGAATAGACAAACAATATTATTTGGAATAGTAATCTTCATACTGAATAGCGGAGTATTATATTCACAAGATGTTGGCGATATCTACAAATACTCTAAGAATGCAGATCAAAGCCCTATACAATTAAAAAATTTTTCTTGTGGTGTCGGTGATGCTGATCAAAAAGGCTATTACATTGGCAGTGATGACGATTACAAAGCGGCTAAAATTCTTAGCGGAAGTTCTCGGCAGAGTACGATATTTTTTGACTGTATTTTAAGATTCTACGGACAGCGTGTTGCAAATTCTGGCGCAGAATCTATTTCATGGGATTTACCTATCCGACAATTTCCTACTACCTGTAATTCCAAAATTTCATGTCCAATTCGATTGGGAACGCAAACATATTCACCGGGAAACTCAATATGCGGCGGAAAAAAACACTATGTTCGCTGGGGTGGAATTCATGATGGCTCAAATAGCCTTTCAAAAACATTGATACCCATAGATAAAAAAAATCCTATATGGAAAGAAATTGAATTCAAACTTGTAATGTCTCCTCCTGAAGGCACAGAGATAAATCTTATCCCTTCAGATTCCAGTTGGACGCCTTTCTCTGATGATATTGTTAAACTTTTTGATAACGTTGCGTTTATGGCGTATCCAGAAACTATTGATATTTTCGCCTTAATCGAACTTTATAATTGTGAGTTTTCTTTTCCGATTTCATTTCAAAACTGTGACCCAGGAGTTGATGATAATCACATGCTTTTCTCTGACTCAACAGATCCAAACGAAAAGAATAACTGCTACAACGTAAAATTTAAAATAAGATTTCCATATGCCGAATGGGCTAATGCCATTGATCTCGCTAATCACACAAACGGTTTAAATATTGAGGATAAGGCTAATAGATGGGAATTAACATTAGAAGAAAGAAAATTTTTCATCTGGGATAAAGTCTCTCCAAAAATCGACTTTACACATCCTGGTAATAACTGCGAAATGAAAGCTACAACTGGCGATCCGATGTATAATAACAATATAATCCGTTTCAAGGTTATTGATGATAACCCTAATCAGGAACTCGATACTGTCGCTGTTACTTTAAGCAATGGCTCATTCAGCAAAATTTATCAATATATTGAAGGTGATCCCAACAACACAATGAAAAAGCCTACTATAACAAGAAAAATCGACCTCAATGCAGATGATAATTTCATAGCTGAATTCGAAGTAGAGTTTAAAGCTCCGCCAACCGGGATGAAAAGAGATGAGATTTTAAAAAGCGACCAATATTTTATAGCTCCATATGACAGTATTGAACCAATAAAAGGTGAAATAACTGCTTCCGTCATGTACGGAGTCAATGATCCTGAAACTGATTATGACGGTCGAGTCCCATCTCCTGACGAACCTAAAGCTGAATTCACAATCAATGTAACTGACAATGATCCCCCTGGACTTGAGGTTGGATTCATTCTAATGAAGTCTCCAAGAACAGAAATTAAAAGTTTTGTTGGCGATTTCAGTGCCTTTCCAGCTTCAAAAAAAGCCTGTGGAATCAAAGCTGGCACTGAAATATTACAAGCAGAGTACTGCCTTGACCTGGATGTTTTTGGAACGCCGGTTGATTTTAATATTTATCCCTTCGGAAGAGGTACACCTGTGATAAATCATTCAGTGACTTCATACTCTCTAGGACGCAGAGCTGATTCTTCACCCAGTGAAGTAACTATTGATGTCAGAAAATATTATCCCAAAAAAAGCGGGTTTCTTGTAATTGAGGATGAACGATACTACTATGTTATAAAAACAGTCGATAATGTCCCGGGCGAAGTCATTGTTAAACTTAAACAGGAAGTAGGCTGTATAACTATAAACCAAAAAGCGGACACTCCAATTGAGATACGTGACAGTAAAAACTGGCTTTTACATAGAATATATTTCACTAACCCTGAAGAAAAAGCTTTTATTGTTCTAAATGCAACAGATGCTTCAAATAATAGTTTATTGTTAAAAATCCCGTTCAAAATACTTAATTCCATATTGAACTGGACTTCAATAGATAATTCAAGTAATTATTAACATTGGTCATTACAAATTCAATCCCTTTATGCATTCAGTTTCCATTAACAGATTTCTGTAATTTACGTTGCATCGGCTGCCCCAAACAGAATGAAAATCTCAATCTGGATTCTGGATTTATTTCAATGACTCTTGTAGAAAAAATAGTTTCAGATTCATTAAAATTAAAAAGGGATTTTCACTTTCTTCCAATATGGATAGGAGAACCATTCCTCCATCCTCAGATAAGTCAAATAATCAATTACATAACTACAACATTGGAAGGCATAGAAAATTTCAAAGGTACCATTTTTCACACTAATGCAGTTTTTCTTAATGAAAAGTTAATCAGAGAGATTGCGACATCCATACGTTCTGCTACAATTCCTTTTGATATCGTTTTTTCAATTGATGCATTCAAAAGAGATACATACAAATCTATTAAAGGAATTGATGCGCTGGAAAAAGTCATAGAAAATATCAAAATGTTTTTTCAATATCTTAATGATGGAAATACTCCTCATATTCGCACAGCAGTACAATTTCTGGTTTTTAAAAATAATTTAAATCAGGTAAAACCATTCATTGATTTCTGGAAAAAAATTTATAAATCATACGGGTTAGATGCAAAAGTAATATATGATCCTTACAGCATCAGTAATGACACCTCATCACACCGAATAATTATTCGAAGAGTTGAAGCAGGTATCGAATTACAGGAAACATATGAAACCCTTCATAAAAAAGCGCTCCACAACGCCGGAATCATTGAAATTATGCCTGAAAGAAGAATTATTAGCATAGATTCCCAGATAAACCGTGATCATGAAAAGATGATCTGTCCGGCACCTTTTAAATTTCTAGTCATAGATATGAAAGGAAATATAACATTCTGCTGGAAAGATAAAAATAGCGAACTCTCTCTTGGTAAGATACATGACAAAAGTCTGTTCGAAATTCTTTCAAGTTCCGAATATATTGAATTTGCAAAATCACATCTTTCAAGAGACCTTAGTGGCTTTCCCATTTGCCAGAAATGTAATAACTTCGATGCCCCTGCAATAACACCGGATGAAGAGAAAATTATAACCTCGTCATTATTAATTAAAAACAAGAAGAATTTACCATGAAGGACATGAAGGACATGAAGAAAAAAAGCCAGATCCCGCATAGGGATCTGGCTTTTTTATTTATTTGATCATTTTTACTATCTTGGAGCAAATAGTGAATTAAACACTCCAACTTCATTCAGAATTCCTAAACCACCTAGTACATTTCGAGTAGAGCTTCTGGTAGAACCGCGTGAACCGAGAAATTCATTTACAAGTCCAAGACCTAAAACAGTGTTTCTCATACGAACTTTGCTGCGTTCGCGACGCCACGCTGCATCATCTCGCTGTTCTGGTACATAAGTATCTCTTACCGCAGGATCTGCATCCTGTTGAACAAGTTGTGAACTTTTATTTGTATATTTTGATGCAGCTGTAAAATCAGCCATTACTTTTGTTCTGTCACTTGCATAAACATATACATTTTCTACAAAAGATCTTTCTCCAGCCTTTATAATCATAACTTCATGAACACCATCACTAATGTTTTTTACAAGAAGAGGCGTTTTTCCATAAAATTTATTATCAACAAATACAGATGCCTGATCTGGAAAAGAATCGATACTTAATTCACCAATAGTAAAACCAACTACACTCAATAAACCTATTAGAATAAAAGTTAATATTATTTTTTTCATTACTCCACCTCTTTTAATTTATATCTCTATAATTATTATACCACAAAAAACATACAATAAGTTTCATCAATCAGTTTTAAGTTCTTCAACAACTCTAGTATTACAAACCTTGTCATAAAGCGTTTTCTTCTCACCGGAAAAAATCATTAATGCCCCTGCACCAAAAAACAGATTTGAAAAGAAAAATATTACAGATCGTTTAAATGCAATTGTAATGTCAAGTTTTTCATCATCACCATAAATAACTGCTGTCCCAGTGACTATTTGGCCAAGAGATGCACTCCGTATCATCCAGAAAACTGCAAAATAGAATATAATCAGAATAAATGGATATCTTATATTCAAATCGATCATTAATTCAATAATTCCCACCGGTCTTTTTACAAATATTTTTCCACCAATTTCGCTTAAATCTGGATTATTAGAAACAGTATTACTGATAAGGTTTCTACCATTATTATTTCCTGGTACATTATATTGCCTTGTAACATTTGTTTCTATAAGGGGTGATCCAAAAACAATCTTCTGACCAAGCCACCAGCCCATTCTCAAAACAATACAAGCAATCAGAATCAGAACCAGATCAATTCCAAATGACTTACACCTGATCTTAACAGATGCATCAATCAATTCTTTCTTATCATCACGCTCTACAAGAGATTTTTTACTGAATGATTTAGAAATTTTCTTATGAACATTTTTGATATTTTCCTGAACCTGAGAGATATTTTCACCCCAGTTTTTTTCAGCAAGAAATGATTTAACAGCATTGCTCCATTCCGCAATCTGGTCAGAAGGAAGTGAAATACCTCCCTTTGAGCTTACAGATTTTTCAACAAGTTCAAGCAATCTCGCAGGTATGCTGGATAATTTCTGTTTATCAAGAGGTACTTTATAAACCGTCACTTTTTCAGGAATACCTTTAAGTTTTTTTGCACCAATTTTAGTCGCTACAATTTCATTTCTGTTCATCAAAAGATAAGTAGAAGCGCTTATCCCAATAGATCCGCCAGGAAAACATGGAAGCCCTTCCATCCTTGCAGTAACATTAACAGCCTCACCATAAATATCATTCTGTTCTAATGAAACATCTCCAGTATTTATGACTACTCTTAATTTCATCCTATGTGATACATCTTCCTGTTTTTCATTGAATTCCTTCAAAACCAGCTGGATGATAATAGAACATACAACAGCATCAGTAGCACTTTGAAATGTGCATAAAAAAGCATCCCCAATGGATTTAATCACAGTACCACCATAGAACTCAATAATAGGAATCATAAGTTGATTATGTCTTCTTATAAGTCCAATTATCTCTTCTCGTGAAGAACCAGAGCTTTTATCTGTATATCCCTGAATATCCGTCATCATTATTGATAAGTTCTGTGATTTTTGTTTTCCCATTCAAAACTCCATAGATTAAATTCAAGGTAAGTATACCATAAAAAAAGATTCTCGCGCAGAGAACGCTGAGGACGCATAGGAAAGAGAAAACTAGTAATAAATCCCAAATACTAATATAGATTGTGTCAGAAGGACTTGAATTTTCTTTGATGTTCAAAAAAATTCAATGTGCCCTGACACGTTATGATAATGCATATTACATTCGAGTTTATGAAAGTTACTTTAACTCCTATGCCAGCTTAATTATTTTCACCAAAATTCATATAGAAATTTCAGGTGAAAATCAAAAAGGGCGATCGTAAAGATCGCCCTTTTGATATTATCTTTTTTATAAACTATAAGTTTCTTTATTTTTTTTATTCTCTGCGCTCTTTGCGTTCTCTGCGCGAGAATCTTTTCTTCTTTATCTCTTAAAAGTATCAACTCCACGCCAAACAGCAGTATCACCAAGCATATCAGCAATTCGAATAAGTTGATTATATTTAGCAACTCTGTCAGTACGGCAAATAGATCCAGTCTTTATCTGCCCAGCATTAAGTGCAACACTGAGATCAGCTATTGTAGTATCTTCAGTTTCTCCACTTCTATGAGAAACAACACAGGTATAACCATTTCTGTATGCAAGTTCCATTGTTTCAATAGTTTCAGTCAATGTACCAATTTGATTTAGTTTGATAAGGATTGAATTACAGACACCTTTTTTGATTCCCATACCAAGTCTTTTGATATTAGTTACAAAAAGATCGTCACCAACAAGCTGGATTTTTTTACCAAGTTTTTTAGTCATAAGCTTCCAGCCTTTCCAATCATCTTCCGCAAGACCATCTTCGATTGATACGATTGGATATTTTTCAACAAGTTTGGCATAGAAATCAACCATTTCTTCTGAAGTTTTCTTGCTTTTCTTTTCTGCTTTCATTATATAAACTTCATTCTTCTTATCATAAAATTCACTGGCTGCAGGATCCAAGGCAAGAAAAACATCTTTTCCTGGTACATAACCAGCTTTTTTGATTGATTCAACGATAAGTTTCAGTGCATCTTCATTAGATTTCAAATTAGGAGCATATCCCCCTTCATCACCAACTGAAGTAGATAACTTTTTAGCTTTAAGAAGTTTTTTCATTGTATGGAATATTTCACTTGCCATTCTGATAGCTTCATATAAGTCTGGCGCTCCAGCTGGAACGATCATGAATTCCTGAAGATCAACATTATTATCAGCATGGCTTCCACCGTTAAGGACATTCATCATTGGAACAGGAAGTACTCTGGCGCGAATTCCACCAATATATTCAAAAAGAGGCATATCAAGTTCTTCTGCAGCTGCTTTTGCTACTGCAAGAGATACTCCTAGAATTGCATTTGCACCAAGTTTACTTTTATTTTCTGTACCATCAAGCTCAATAAGGAGATTATCTATTCCCACCTGATCAAAAACAGTCCAGCCAATGAGTTCATCAGCAATAAAGTCATTAACATTTTCAACAGCTCTCATAACACCTTTGCCATGAAACCGATCTTTTTCACCATCACGAAGTTCAACTGCTTCATGTTCACCAGTTGAAGCACCACTTGGTACAGCAGCAGTTCCAACTATTCCATTTTCTGTTACAACTTCAACTTCAACTGTTGGATTTCCTCTAGAATCAATAATCTCACGTGCATAAACATCAATAATTTCACTCATTTGTTAATCTCCTCTATTTTATTTATTCTATCTTATATTTTATTCTTACTATGCGTTATTGGCACTACCTAATACATTTTTATTTTTATCCATTATCATATTCATTAATTCTTCTCTTGCTGGTCCAAGATATTTTCTAGGATCAAACTCAGCTGGTTTATCAGCTAAAACTTTTCTGATAAGTCCCGTCATAACAAGTCTTCCATCTGAATCAATATTTATTTTACAAACAGCAAGTTTTGCAGCTTTTCTAAGCTGTTCCTCAGGTATACCAACAGCGGCTTCAAGTTTTCCACCATATTCATTGATAATATTCACATATTTCGGTAATACTGAGCTTGATCCATGAAGTACAATTGGAAAACCTGGTATCATTTTTTCAATCCCTTCAAGGATATCAAATCTCAGTTCCGGTGGCACTAAAACACCCTTATCATTTTTTGTACACTGCTCTGGTTTAAATTTAAATGCTCCATGTGATGTACCAATGGAAATGGCCAATGAATCAACTCCAGTTTTCTTTACAAAGTCATCTACTTCTTCAGGTTGAGTATAGATTGATTTTGCAGCAACCACATCGTCTTCAATTCCAGCAAGAACGCCAAGTTCACCTTCAACAGTTACATCATACTTATGTGCATATTCTACTACTTTTGCAGTCAATTCCACATTTTCATCATACGGTAAATGAGAACCATCTATCATAACTGATGAAAATCCAGTTTCAATACATGAAACACAAGTCTCATAACTGTCACCATGATCCAGATGAAGCGTAATAGGAATATCATAGCCTAAATCCTTAGCCATTCTTACTGCACCTTCAGCCATATATCTTAAAAGGGTCTGATTAGCATAATTCCTAGCACCTTTTGAGACCTGGATAATAACCGGAGATCCCGATTTTCCACAGCCATTGATAATTGCCTGCAACTGTTCCATATTATTGAAATTATATGCAGGTACAGCATATTTCCCCGCCATCGCCTTCTTAAACATCTCTCTGGTATTAACAAATCCCAGATCCTTATAACTTACAGCCATTTTCAATCCTCCTCTACTCCGGGTTTCCCGGTTTCAATATAAAACAAACATAGTTTAATCCAATTGAGTATTTTTTTCAACTATTTAAAACTTGAGGAATCACATTGTAAACAAATTTGAACTGAACAAAAAAAATATCTCACACAAAGGCACTAAGACACAAAGAAAAATACTGATTAGCTTGAATATTCTAATTCAAATCAATATTTTTCTATATAGTTCAACTTCACTTTTCACTACAGATTTCCAGGAAAATTTAGAACTATACAGATTCATAGCTTTTATATCATAATCAGCGTTCAATATAGCAACAACCTTACTTGCACATTCGTCTGCTACTATATCATCAGATTGATTAATGTCGACAAATGATCCATATTCATCTGGTACAACTTCGCGTATAGGCGGTATATCTGAACCCAAAACAGGTACTCCACAGGCAAGCGCCTCAATAGACGTACACGGCCAGCCTTCCTGTCTGCTTGGCATAAGAAGTAAATTCATCACAGCATATAACTTACCCATTTCATTATATGGAACCGTTCTCAATATTTTTACTCTATTCTCATCTAATCCAATTACAGGATAATTCCCGAATTTGGATTTTAGAATAAATAAAAAATTTACTTTCCCGTTCAACTTGTTATCAATTGCATTAACAATAGACGGAATAAGATCGCCACCTTTAACCTTGGAAAAATCAGATATATAACCAATAACAGGATAATCATTCTCAAAAAAACTACTATTGTCAGATAAACAAAATACCTCAGGATCAATACCATTTGTTATTATCTGAAAGTTATTCCTGTCATATCCCTGTTTTTTAGCAAAACCACACAAGGAATCACTAACAAACACAACCTTGTCAGCATCTTTAAGACCTTCAAGAATCAATCTCCTATGTCCATCTCTCAACATCAGATTATGAATATCAGAGCCATGACAGGTCACTATATACGGTACATTGATTAAAGCTTTAACCAATTTAGCAACATATGCATACGGATAAGTCCAATGTACATGGATAATATCATAATCAAACTCTTCTTTGAACCTGATAACCTGCTTTGCAAGATATTTCAATCCATAATTGAAATATTCAATATATTTTCTAACATGTATTTTTTTATCTGTAAGTCCAATATCAGAAAAATCATAATCCCTTTTCCAGTGTAAATATGGAAAAGGTTTCCGGACAATTGAATCCGGAAAAATAATCTTTAATTCAACATCAGAGTAATCTTTTTCAAGTCCTTCAATACGTTTATAGTTAAACATCCCGCCAACTGGTTTATCTGGACATGGTATCAAATTCGTCAAATACAGTATTTTCATTGTCTTCAATAAATCTCCTTAAACCATTAACAAAGTCGCTTTCTTGAACTTTAATGTCATAACGTGTCAGGGCACATTGAATTTTTTTGAACATCAAAGAAAATTCAAGTCCTTCTGACACAATCTATATTAGTATTTGGTATCAACAATTTTGCTCTCTTTCTTTTCTTTGTGTATTCTGTGATCCCACCATCTGCGTTATGAATGAGATGAAGGTTGGATTTATAAAATCTGGTCAATTCGAGGCGTGCTTTTGTACGTTGAGGATTGAACTGATTTTCTAAATTCAAGATTCGCTCATTCAGGACGCAGATTATCTTATTCCGAGATCTTTCATCAGCTTAATAGCACCTTTTTTCAGTTCACTGTCACCACAAGACATGTATTCCCGCAATAATGCTGCACTATCTCCCTTTACCTCTTCAATAAGGCTGTCCATAATATACTCCATCATAGGCGGAATTCCGCTGAACCTGTATTTTACGATCAAATCGAAAAAATTAATTCCATGATCAATAAACAAATTTTTTACTTTATCGCGTATTTTATAATCCTTATGGTTAATATTGAGAGCCAGAATATCGAAAACTTTATATGCCACTTCACGGTCTTCATGTTTAGAAAATATTTTTATAAAAAACTGATCAATCCTTTCAAGAGTAATAGAAATAAGCTCATTAATCAGATATCTTTGAAAAGCTAGATTTTTATGAAAAACAGCTTCTTCAAATAGTTCAACTTTTTTTTCAATGGTTAAAACCTGTGGAATAAGAGTCTTAGCATAGAAATTAAACATTTCAGCATCATCTATAGTTGACTCAAGGAAAATTAATATCTTCTCAGGTTCAATATTTTTATAAATAATTTTCAAAAGTTCTTCTTTATAATCATTATCAAGTCTCATAATATAAAATGGCATAAGTCTGCAAACAACAGAACTTGTCGTTTTAGTGAAGTATTTGCCCAATTTTTCCCTGACTTCAAACTTGTCGATATTAATCAGATTAAAGATATCCATGATCTCTTCTTCATTTTCACAAGAAAGAAGCTTGATAAGAGGATCATTTTTTTCTATTTCAATTGCTTTTTTAATTGAACTAAGGATATTATTGAATTCATTATATTTCTGAAGAGTATCATTAGCGTTGGAAAATAAAGAGAAAATCTTTTCATAAGTTGGAGACTTAGGATCAGCAAGAGTTTTTTTGATATTTTCAATGACCTCTGAATCATCAATAATAAATGCTATCTCAATAAACAACGAACGAATAAAATAATCATCGTCAGTCAGATGTTCCTTAATCAGGGTATTGAGGTTTGTACGTGGAATAACAGTAGTCATAAAATCCAAAAGAAACATAAGATATCTTGCAGGCAACTGCTTGATAAATGTAAAAAAAGCCGGAAAATGTTTATTCTGATAGTATAATCTTGTCAACTTAAGGAATTTTATCTGAATTTCAGGAGCACAGTCCTTCAGAGTCCATAACACAATATTGTATGCCAAAGCTATAAGTTCAGAATCTTTTGAATTAAGTAAAACTTCCAGTTTCTGATATAGATCATCGATATTTTTTACAACTATTTGGGAGATCCAGTAATTAATGTCACTGCTTTTACGTGCAAAAAGCTCAAGAAGTTCAGAAAAGATTTTATCTGATATCTGATCAAGTAATTTTGCAGCAGAATATCTTATCTTCCATTCTGAATCGCTCAAACAATTATAAAATGCAAAACGAAGATTCTTGTTTACAGCAATATCATTTGGAATATCTTCAAATGAATTTACAATATCCTGTTTAACTTTATAATCACCTGATTCAAGTAGTCCCGCCAGATAATCATGTGCTCTTCCACCAATATAAGCAAGGGTATTAAGCGAAAAATACCTCTCATCTTTATTATCGCTTTTAGTATTTTCAATAAGATAATCTATTGATCTGTTCCCAATTTTCTGGAGAATCTCTGAAGCTCTTTTCCGAAGTATCCAGGATTTTTCCTGAAAAAAGGAAATGAGAAGCCTAATAGACTGTTCATCCTGATTTTCACCCAGAGCATTGATTACAAAATACTTTATTTCCTCTTCCTCTGATTTAGCAACTTTAGCAAGAAATTCAATACCTCCAGAACCCATAATTGAAGATAGTATTTTAATAGTCCAAAATTTTGTATCTGATCCTTTTGAATAAAATGCAGCTTTCAATGTAGAAATAACAGATTCTCCACGAGCTTTTAACAATTCTGCAGATCTTTCCCTGATAATCCATGATTTATCCTCAAGAGCATTAATCAGGTATTTTGTTGCTTCCTCATCATCAATCTCACCAAGAGCCGTTACAGCATAATATCGAATATTCTGTTTTTCAGACTTAAAAAGGTTCATGAATGAAGGTATTGCTTTCACGCCTATTATTCTAGCAAGTAATCTAATAGTCCAATAAGACACATCCTCGCTTTCAGATCTGTTCATATTATCAACGAAAGCCTGTTTTAAAGGCGCAAGTGCATAGTCTCCAATTTTTTCGAGACTGCGAGCCGCTTCTTTTCTGATATACCAGTCCGTATCTTTCAAATAATGGATAAGAAGGCTTACAACCTCATCATTTGAAAAATTACCAAGTGCCCTTAAACAAGCACTTATCGTCAACGAGTCATGAGAATCCAGCATTTTTATAATCTGGCGATAATTGCTGCCGCCAAGTTTTTCATATGTTTTAACTGTCCAATAAGCAATATCCGGATTTTCAAACGGAAAATTTGCTTCAAGTTTATTGACTACTTCATCCCCACGTCCCACAAGAGCTTCATGCGCACTTTTTCTCACAATCCAGCATTCATCAGCAAAAGCCTGAATTAAAATAACGATCCCTTGAGAAAAGTCCCTGTCATTTTCTATTTCCTTGATAGCTTTTAATTTTTCAGTTGTAGTTCCTTCCTGTAAAACTTTCAAATATCTTGATATATTTTGTTTATCCATTCAAAATCCCTTTATTTCAAAAACTTTTTATTTTTTTGCACGATTTCCTTTAACAACAGTCACTTTATAAGTAATGATCTTCTTTTCGCCAGGTTTCAGTATTAAGTCAAACTTGATTGTCCTGTGATCTTCTTTTTTAAATCCCTGTTTTGTATCCAGATTCCAATCGCCATCAAAATATTCTTTCATCTCAAAAGTCGCCTGCGAATCACGATAATTCGTAAGCACTATCTTATATTCACTAATTTCATCCCACCCACTTATATTTCCTTTATGAGTATATTCGAAATTATCTGTAACAAAATTCATAAGTTTTCTTTCAATCTTAATCTCTTTTTCGGCTCCAAGGTCAATTTCTGCTTTTTCATCAATTGGTATGTATTTAATATTATTTCTTCCAACATAACGAATATTCCCCTTGGAATCTCTTTTAAAAACCCTGACAGTTCCATCTGGTAACGGAGATTGGCCAAGTTTTGATTTTTTCTTGTTCTCAAATCTGAAAAACCTTTTAACCACTTTTCCATAATGTTCAACATCATATTTATAAATAGTCTTGATCTTTACTTCTTTTTGATTCAGGTTTGGAAGTCTTTTTGGTCTGTTTATAGTAATATCTTCGGTTCCTTCAATTGTATATATGTAATATTCACTCAAGGATTCCTTGACTATTTTTTTAGGAGCTGAGGAAAAACTACTGAATGTTTTTTTGGAACGTCTTCTCATACGAGGTTTTCTATAACTCTCTTTTTTTATCATCAACCCCTCAGAAATCTCATCTGAAAAGTCCATTTTTGCAAATAACTCACTTCTTCCAGCCAGAGTTTTTATGTCTTCTACAAGATTTATTTTACCAACAATAAGTCTTACCTGTGCATTCATCATATTTTCACCAGAATTATTATTTACATACACAAAATTTCTTAAATGAGCTTTTTTTTCATCATTATCAGCAAGAAAAATGTAATCTGCACTCCAATTGATTCCGCTTATGAAATAGGTTATTTCACAAAGAAATTCACCTTCCAAGCTCGATTTTATATTCCAGACAAGGCTCTTACTGACTCCAGGGGGATAACTGACATCAATAACTTCGATTTCTTCTTCTTTTCCAGGAACAATAAAAAAAAGAGATGTAGGATCAATAAGTGTTCCTGCCCAGGAAAAGTCAATTTTATTCATTCCTTTTTTAAAGGACAATGTCCTTTTTTCCCTAACCAGTGTAAGGTCAACACTATTATATATTGTAATCTGACTTTCATCCTTTTCAGGGACAGTTACAACAGATATTCTTGCATTCGAAATAGTAGTAAGCATTAAAATTAAAGCTGTAATTATTATTATTTTCATGTTTGTAACCTCCTCTTTAGCGTATATTTAATGTAGTAATAACCAAAGTAAATTCTAATTTCTGTTTTGGTTCAAGTTCAAGGATGTATTCGATTTTATTGTGACTTTTTTTCTCAAAAGGAACTTTTTTCCCTTTGAACTCCAACTTCCAGTAACCGTTATAATAATCCCTAATTTTGAGCTTCAATGGTTTTTTCTTAAAGTTCTCAACTGTATATTGAATAGTCTCCACTCTGTCATATAACACAATATTGTTATATGAATTCCTCCTAATATTTTTTTTCTCAGTTTTCAACAACTTTCTTTTAACTTTAACATCACGGCTTGAACCTATATTAATGCGTATTTCATCATTTAATGGTACAAATTTCACCCAGTCTTCACCAAGAAATACCTGGTTTTTGGATTTATCTTTCTGAAAAACTCTGACTTTACCTTTCCATACAGGAAATTTCCCAAGCCCATTTTTAGTAGAATTGTCAATCACATAATAGACAGGAATTCCAGGAGTTGTCTTAGAGTATTCAGGATCATGTGGCTGAGTTTTACTGTTCCAGACAAGTTCCTTTTTCATTTTAGCCTTTCTACCTTCGTGAAATTTTAATTTTTTCTGTTCTCTATTTCTAAGGTTTTTCTCAAGATCTATTTCATAAAAAGAAAATATCGACTTTTCAAAGTCTTCACCTGAACTATTGACCATTGTTATATAAGTTTGAAAATTTAAGGTTTTTTCGTTATTTTCAGCAACTGCACGATAAGAAAAGTTCTTTTTTAAACCAGAAAGAAGATATTTGATACGTACTTTTTCTTCCCAGCTTCCATCTGAATAAATATTGAAAAAGACCATATTCCCACTCCGCGGATATTCAATATTGATCAGTCTAACTTTTTTATCATGAGTCATAAAATCCAGAAAAATGGAAAAACTATCGATATTTACATTTTCCCAGCTGAAACTCACAACATTTTCACCACGAACAAGCGTTAAAACCCTTTCCTCTTCAACCAGAGACCATGAAATCGCATTCAAATCTACATTGACATTTGAACGTTCTGGAAGGATTACAAGCTTTGTAATTGAAAAACATGGATTCCCAGATACACAAAAGAATAGAAGTAAAATAAACAAAAATCTTATTTTCATTGTTCCCCCTAGATAATTGACAATATGACAAAGTCTTATATCGTATATAATATTACTATACTATATAGAGAAAAAACAAGTGATTGTACAAAGAGGAATTGGTTAATGATATTATTTAAGAATCAATCGATCTTCTTTTCTGAGATAACGTAAAGTATTTTCATCAATTGCCAGGGCTTGTAATACTTCATCTGAAGTCGCTTCGGGAAACATTGACATATATTCTTTCATTCTGTAATATATTTCATCAATTGAACCACAGCATTCCGGGCAGAATTTCCTAACTTTTTTAATAAATAATCCACCACATTTCGGACAGTTCTGTAAAATTTTTCTCGAGCCTCCTTAGTCTTCCCTGTAAGCAAAAGTAACCAGAAAATCTATTTTAAGATTCTCTATTTTCATCACGCGGCAAACTTCACGTAAAGTGGCACCTGTTGTCTTCATATCATCGACAAGGATGATTTTGTTTTTTTTTTTGGAATTATAACAGATTAATTTTTTTTTATCAATGGTAAAAGCATTTCGAATATTTTTTTCTCTATCTATTTTTTTTACTTTTTTCTGTGCCTGTTTTTTAGTTTTGGAAATAATTATTTTTTCTAATGCCCCACCACAATTATCAACAATTCTTTTTGCAAATCTTTCCGGCAAATCACTACTTAAGCTTGGAATTGGAATAATTACGCTATCTTCATCAATTCGGTCTCTGAACAAATTCAGAAATTTATCAAATTCCACTTTTGGAATTTCGCTTTCAGATGTTTTAATTGAAAGATAATATCTCTTTGTTGCAGAATTATATTTTATAAGTGAATACAGGTCATAACCTGATACTTTTGAACGATTACCAGATAAATACTCACTGGAACATTTATCACAGACTGTTGGACTGGAAAAAATAGGTTCATTACATATCTTGCAACACGATGGAAAAATATAGTTAAAAATATCTTTAAAGAATTGATATATAATATTAGAACCTCAATGTTATCTAATAATACCCCGATCTGAAGATTTTAAAAATTCAATGATCTTTGTAACAACTTCTATAGGTTCAAAATCCGATTCAAGTTGTTTTATAGATTCCTTCAGGGTATGATTAGAATCAAAAACTACTTTATATACTGTTTTAATCAACGAAATATCAGATTTTTTAAACCCATGCCTTTTCAATCCGATTACATTTGGACCAAAAACATTTGGAGGATGCCCATCAACAAGAGCATAAGGAACCACATCTTTTATTATCTTGCTCATTCCACCAACCATGGCATTACAACCGATTTTTACAAATTGATGTATCCCGGCAAGACCTCCGATGACTACGTTATCATCTATCTCAATGTGACCAGCAAGAGTTGCTAGATTAGCCATCACAACATGATTACCTAAAATGCAATTGTGAGCTACATGTGAATAAGCCATAAAAAAACAATTATTACCAATTTGGGTAACTTCATCCTCTCCGCAAGCTCTGTTGATTGTAACAAATTCACGCACAGTATTATTATCACCAATTACAAGGAATGTTTTCTCTCCCTTGTATTTAAGATCCTGTGGAGCAGTACCAACTGACGAATTATTGAAAAAGTGATTATTTTTACCAACTCTGGTAAAACTACCAACCATACAATTTGCACCAATCACAGTTCCTTCACCGATTTCAACATTGTCCTCAATAACTGTAAAAGGTCCAATGATTACATTTTTTCCAATTATCGCATTTTTTGAAACACAACTACGGGAATCTATATTTGACATTATCAATACTCCTGCTTTTTGTCTTCTTCCTTCTTTTTTGGACAGGCACGGGGACCTGTCCCTACAGTTTATTATTTTTTAATTTTATTCGGACAGGCACGGGGCCTGTCCCTACAGTTAATATCTTTTGTCTTTTTACTTTAAGCTTTGAGAATGAGATGAAGATTGGATTTTCTTTGCATCTGAATAAATCGAAGCGTATACAATACGTTGAGGTTTATTCAGATGCAAAAAAATTCAAGCTTCGCTCATTACCACAGCTTAAACGATTTTGAACATTAAGGTCCCCTTAACTGCAACCTTGTCATCTACTTTTGCCACTGCGCTGACTTTTCCAAGAGTACCTCTGACTTTAAGAACTTCAATATAAATTACTATTTGATCTCCAGGTAATACAGGTTTCTTGAAGCGAACATTATCAATTCCTGCAAAATAAGGAAGTTTACCTTTATGCTCTTCCTGGCTCAACATACAAACACCAGCCACTTGCGCCATAGCTTCAACAATAAGCACTCCCGGCATAATAGGATGTCCTGGAAAGTGACCTTGAAAAAAGGTTCATTAATAGTTACATTCTTGATTCCCACAGCTGTTTTGCCGGGTATCAGTTCAATTATCCTGTCCACTAGAAGAAAAGGATATCGATGAGGTAAAATTTCCATGATTTTGCTAAAATCCAGAGAAACTTCATTATTCTTTTCTGATGAAGTCATATTCTGTATCTCCTTTTTGCAATTATCTATTTTTATATTTTCTTTAATTTCAATTTTTTCAACCTGATAGCGGATATCTTCTTTTTCAATTTCATAGTTTGATGGTTTACTAGTGTTGATTTCTTCTACAGATACAACAGGCTTTGTTAAAACCTGTTCATTAAAAAGTTCTTTAAGTACAATGTTACCGCCACTGTCCTTAGTCAAATACCTTTTTGTTAATTCTCTGGCCAATTCAATATTCAATCCATGTCCGGATTTTAATGCAATTATATGTGCCTTCAAATAAGCCTGCATCAGAAAAAGATCACCCATTATATCAAGTATTTTATGCCTTACAAATTCATCTTTAAACCTTAAGGAATCATTCAAAACATGCTCTTCATCCATTACTATCGCATTTTCCAGAGACCCACCAAGA
This sequence comes from Candidatus Muiribacteriota bacterium, assembly GCA_030633305.1. GTDB lineage: Bacteria > Muiribacteriota > DAOVTB01 > DAOVTB01 > DAOVTB01 > DAOVTB01. The sequence continues at coordinate 9,637 of DAOVTB010000012.1, read as the reverse complement.
GCAAGTCCGACTTTATTCAGTGCTTCCTTCTCCCATTTGAACCCAAAAGTTCTGGCCGGCATAATCTCTGTAAGAAAAACATTTTCAGTAATAACATATTCTGCAAACTGAGTTCCAATTGCCGGATGGTCGTAGTCAATCGTAAATGACACTCTGAATTCATCACACGGAAGAGCTATCATATATTTTTGATAACCCTCCTTCTGATTAAATGAAGAAAGGACAATCGGTTCTTTAACTATGATCTCTCTAAAAGGAGCTTCTTGAAGTTTTATTCCAGCTTTTTGCAGAAGTTTAACAAATTCATAACTGGAACCATCGCCAGCTGGTGGTTCGGAAGCATTTATTTCACAAATAAGGTTTGTTATACCAATACCTGCACAGGCACAAAGTACATGCTCAACAGTATGAATTTTTACGTCTTCGTGTCCAATACTTGTCCCACGAAGTACACCAATAACATTCTCAATTCTTGCAGGTATCTCAGGACGACCTGGAAGATCAACCCGTCGGAAAATTATCCCGGCATTTGGCAATGCAGGTTTAAAGACAATGGACACCTGTTCTCCCTTATGGAGTCCGATACCATTGTATTCGACTGTTTCAGATATGGTTTTTTGAAAAAGCATACCTTCTCCCTGTTCTATAAAATTTTGTATTTTTTAATTGTGATACAGTCCGAGTGACCGGTCCCTACAATATTTTACTATTATTTCTTCTTTATTCTTTTCTGCGTTCTGAATGAGATGAAGGTTGGATTTTCTTTGCATCTGAATAAACCGAGGCGTATTGCCATACGTTGAGGTTTATTCAGATGCAAAAAAATTCAAGATTCGCTCATTTGGGACGCAGTTAAAAACTTGAGATCAATCCGATATTATAATTGATCTTTGAATCACTTTCAGAATTGCTAATATCCATTTTGAAAACATCAATATGCACACCCTGAAATGGTGTAATCCTCAGTCCAACATTCATTTTATCCTGAAAACTTTCGCCCAGTATTGTAAAATATGAAAACACACTCTGCCCAACTCCATAAAACATCTTGGAATTACCATCACTATCTCTTGTCATACCACAAAACATGGAAGTACCAGTAGTCATAATATTTTTTTCACAAGTTACAAAAAACACCCTGTCTTCAGAATTCATATTGAGATTATATCCACCAAGTGCAACGGACGGCAGTGCCATTCCTTCTGTCATAAGCCTAAACTTACCATTATATCTGATTTTATCATTCAAATCATCTGGATTACTTGATTTTATTACCGACATCTCAGCGAAACTTCCAAGAGTCTGATTATAATTATAAGTCTTTGTATTTCCAATCATAGAATAACTGTATCCAGACCCAAGTCCTGGCAAAGGTGCTTCAAATGCTCCTGATAGGCCCCATATTGTTGCAGCAGAATAAAGATTATACTGGCAAAGCAATAGAAAAAATACAAAAGTTACAATTAAAGATAATGACTTACTCTTTTTCAATTTTATCGACTCCGCAAATTTTATTTCCATAATCACTTCTCTTTAGTTTAAAAAATACTCTGACTATCTCTGGTAAACGTTTTAAAGCAGCTTTGATCTTCATCTCCACTTTATGCGGTCGCGCCGGGAATCCACTGTATATTTCACCAGCAGGAACATTTCCCATAACAACACTTCGAGCCGCAATTGTTGCGTTATCTCCGATCTTCAAATGTCCAACAATACCAGATTGACCTGCAATCTTGACTGCATTTCCAATTTCAGTAGAGCCTGAAATACCTGATTGCGCTACAATAAAGCAATTCTCTCCTATTTTGACATTATGAGCAATCTGGACGAGGTTATCTATTTTTGTATTATCCCCGATATCAGTAATTCCAACTGCAGCTCTATCCACAGTAGAATTCGCCCCAATTTCTACATTATTACCAATTCTTACAATTCCAATTTGAGGTATCTTAACAATGGATCCATTACATTTTGCTTCAACAAATCCATATCCATCTCCACCAATAGCTACTCCAGAATGAATAATACATCTGTCACCAATTATACTATCTTCTCTTAAAGCTACATTAGGATAAATTATGTTATCTTTCCCTATTCTGCAATCCTGTCCAATAAAACAATTGGACTTTATTATAGTGTTATCACCAACAGTTACGCCAGATTCAATCACGGTAAAAGGTCCAATTGATACATTTTCACCCAATATAGCATTGGAAGATACGCACGACATTTCACTGATTTCACCATTTGATACAACAGGTTTTGCAAAAACACGGATACATTCAGCCCATAAGTGGTAAGGATCATCTGCTTTGATCAAACAAAGTCCAGATTTTTCATTGCCTGAAAAATTCCTGGGAACAATCACAGCACTTGCATCACAATCATCATAAACCTGTTTCATGAAACATGGTTTGATTGCAAATGTAAGATCACCTTTACATGCATTAAAAATTTCAGCTACACCAGTTATATCAACATCTTTATTTCCAACAAGATCAATGCCTTTTAGTCCGGTTGCAGCAATAATTTCACATAAGACCATAGATTTTAATTTATTTATTTAAAAACTCGATTACATTTTCAGTAATATCTCTTCCACCCATATAAACAGACTGTTTTTCAAGAATAATTTCACATTTTTCTTTCTTACCAACTTTATTGATAGCAGCTTTAATATCTTTGTCCAATCGTCCAACAAGTTTTTTCTGGAGTGTTCGCAGATCGTCCTGAAAACGCTGAAGCTTTTCTCTAAGAATCATCAGTTCAGCCTGGAATTCTTTTCTTCTTTCGTTTTTTTCTTTATCGCTAAGCTTTTTTTCCAATTTAATAAAGTCTTCTTCTCTTTTTTTCAATTCAGTCTGTACTTTATCAAGTGCTACCTGTTTCTTTTTTTTAGCTGCAAGAAGTTTATCATTAACTTTTTTTGTTTCCTTATAATTAGCAAAAACCTCCTGATAGTCAACTAATGCGATACGAGCTGCAAACCCTGAAGTGGACACAAACGCCACCAAACAGATTAAAAATATTATTTTTTTCAACATTATCATCCTCCAAATTTTTTTAATATTATACTGCTTTTTTTATATATAGTAAATTATTTATTGAAATTACAGTTATTTTTTTTATCTTGGACAGGCAGACTGTGTCTCAATCCTTCCGTCATCCTGCGACTTGATCGCAGAATCCATCTTATGTTTATCTTTAATTTTAATAGATACTGCGATCAAGTCGCAGTATAACAGTATAGTTATAATTTTTCTGAGTTCTGAATGAGATGAAGGTTGGATTTTTTTGTATCTGGGTAAACCGAGGCGCACTAACGTGCGTCGCAGGTTTGAACAGATGCAGAAAAATTCAAGATTCGCTCATCCTAGGCACTCAGGTTAGAACATTGATCCCATGCTGAAATATGTTCTTCCATCACGATTATCATCATTCATGGGTACACCATAATCCAATCTGATTGCTCCGATTGGTGAATTAAAAAGGACTCCTATTCCAGCTCCGCCTTTTCCATCAAATTCTGTTGTTCCTCTTAATCCCCATGCGTCACCATAATCATAGAAAGCTACACCAGTAAATTTATCAGTAAAATCATATCTGAGTTCAAGGTTTGTGACAAACATATGGTCTCCAGTGAATTCTCGAGTATAATCTCATCTAAGAGTATAAGCCCAAGCGGCACCATATTCTTCATAAATCGGCAATGTTCCATCTGACAGATCAACAAATCCAAGCATCACTCTTGCTGCAGTTCTCAATTTTTTCGATAACTTACCATAGCGCTGCCCGGTAATAGAAAATTTTGTGAAAGTATTGTTTCCTTTCAAAAATCCACCGGTAGTTTCAATTTCAACTGAATCTTTTCTTCCTGCTGAAGTCTTGAAAATATTGTTTCTGGTATCTTTAGCAACTGTTAATGTTAATGTCTGAATATCTTCATCAAGAGTTGTAATTGCATTCAAAGGATTATAGACAGGTGTTATTTGTACATTCTCATTTCTGAATCTTATGCTAGAACGTGTCCATCTACCAGTTTTTCTTCCAAATAATATTGATTCTCCAGATCGTTCTTCATCGTATGTTGCACGTAACTGATTATTTAAATAATCATCACGGCGAATTTTTGTTTTATATAAATTAAGACCAAGAGCAGTCTTTCTCCAAAAATAAGGATCATAAAAGCCTAACTGATAGGTCTTTATTCCACCATATTCAAATTTAAGATTTACACTCTGACCATTCCCTCTGAAATTTTGCTGTTTAACTTCGAGAAATCCTACAAAACCATTACTTGAACTGTAACCACCACCAAATGATGCTGATCCAGTTTTTTGTTCAGTAAGTTCAAGTGTTAGATTTATTTTTGTCCTGTCTTTTTTATCAAATTCATAATTAGGTTTTACATTTGAGAAAAATCCAAGATTCATCAAACGCCTTAAACTCCTCATAAGTTGGAGAGAGCTGAAATAATCACCTACTTTTAAGGAAACTTCTCTTAAAATTACATGATCCCGGGTTTTAGTATTTCCTTTGAGGGCAATAGTTTTAATCGTTGTTTCAGTCACATATATCCTGATATACTGTCCAATATCCTTCTTTTCCATATTTGTAACACCACTAAAAACATATCCCTGCTTGTTATAATATTCAGTGATCTTTTTTAAATCCTCATTTAGAACGGGAATATTAAAAACTCGACCAGTTTTAGTCTTCATAACTTCCTTTAATACTTTATCAGGAAACAATTTATTTCCAACAATTACAATTTTCTTTATCTTTGCATTTTCAACAACATCAAATATTATACGCTGTCCCTGTCTGTATGCCTCCGTTTCAGCGTTTACATCTGCAAAGTATCCTAACAGATAAATGTTGTTGACATTTTTCTGTATTCCTTCTTCAGTTACCCTCTGCCCTTTTTTTAATGAAAGGACTTCTCTAATAAGTCTTTCCGGAACATATTCTCTTCCTTTAATAACAATATCAGTAACCAGTTTCCCTTCAGCTTCTTCGGCTGAAAAACATTGTTGGCCAAATATCAGACCTAGAAATAATACAAAAATCATGCATTTTTTCCAGTTATTCATTGATAGTCACTCCTTTATTTAAATGTTTTATCAAATTGTATTCCAAACTTAACTTCATCTCCCTGGGTTCCTATTTCAGAATTCAGTTTAAGATTTTTGTTCAAATCGTAATCGAGTCCCAGAAAATCCTTATCGCTATCAGAAAAACTCTTTTTATACAGAAGCATTGTTTTTGGCGAAACATATTTCCCAATACTTAATTTGGTACTAGGAAGACCAGAATCGTCACGCAAATCAGAATAAACTCTGAACTCATCAAATTTCAATTTTTTTCTTAATCCACCTGACATCTTATAAAGAAACTGATTCTGTATATCACTCCCGATAATGTTTATGATCTTGTCATCATTATATACATCATCGCTACTTATTCGGCCTGACGATACCAAGGTATCATTTCCAGTCAGAAGAATCGCTATGATCTCCCTTTGAGTCAGACTTGGAGTCGAATATAATCTTGTTTCAGCTTTCTCCTCTCTTTTTGAAACTTCTATATAAATAATATATCGTCCAATTTTTGTATAAGACTTAATATACAGGAAATTATCTTCAAAATCCAATACCTTTTTTTTAGTGTCCTTATATATATACTCCTTAAATTCAACATTTCTTGAATATTTTGATTCAACCATTTTTTTTGTATTTTTTAACTTCTTACTATTTTTAAAATTCTTTTCAGTGGTATCGAGACTACTTTCAAGATTAAAAAAATTATAATATCCAGAAATTATTTCAAATTCATTATTGATATAATAAAATTTTGATTTTTTCTGCATTTTCATCCTGCCTGAAAGCCATCCCTGACCATTTTTCCCCTTAATTACCAGATCACCATTCATAAATACATGCATCCTGCTGGTTTCTATAGTAATGTTATCCGCAAAATCAACTTTTATATTTAAATTCCAACCCGGAGGTATCTTCAATCTGGTCCTGTTTTCAACAATTCCTTTAAGCACAAGATCATTTATCCTGATACTTCCATGTAAAAGATTTTCCGTTTCACTATTCCATATCACTCCAAACTTAAGGTCTCCTCTTGCTTTCTTAATAGGCAACGGAATTCCAAAATTGGAAAACAGTTTTTCTACATCAGGATTAAATTCCACCTTAGGAACATTTATGCTCATGACTACTCTTTCCAACTGATTTCTATTTTTAAAATCAAATTGCCCCTCAATAATTCCTTTATTCCCATACATGTTGAATTCTGAATCATATATTTTGAATTTATCACCCTTACTTTTGAGCTTTCCTTTTAATGAAATCTTTTTGCTATTGCCAATTTTTAATCCTTCAGTTTTCCATTTCATGTTTGTTGTATATTTTACTTCCGGAAATTTTCCTGTGATATCAAATCTTCCCCAGATTTTTAATTTCCCTTTTAACTTTTTCAATCCGGTCAATTCTTTCAATGAAAAAGAATTTTTATCCATCTTTGCATCAATATTGACTCTATCTTTTCCAACAATTCCGTTTATAATCAAACGATTTCCCTCTACCACAACTACAGTATTTTTTAATGCAATAGAATCATCTTTTTTAAGCGCCATTCCTAGTAATTTTGTAACCTTAAATTCTCTGTTTTTAAATTTGAGTACCAGGTTTTCACCTTCAATTGGAAATCCAATTTTCGAGCCATGTGACTTACCTATTCGCAATATACCTGATTCAATATTAAACATTTCTGAAAACATTAATTGCTTCACTTTCATTTCGAGCACATCGCCAACAGTCCTTCCGATGATGAAGCTGTTTTTACTCTGAGCTATAAAAGATCTCATCTTTATTTTATCAAGAAACACATCCATATCGACATGAACATTATCATAAGAATTCATTCCAACGATAATATTTTTTCCAGTCAGGTTTAATGATGATTTTGTAAAATTATAGTCTATATGCCCACTTACTTTTCCCTTAAGTATAAAAGGAAACATCTCTGGATAAATTTTTTGGAGGTTTTCCAGTTTAAAACTTTTAAGTTTCACATTAAATTTTAGAAATTTATCAAAATCAAGTGAAAACAATGCAGGTATATTCATTTTATTGAATATCATATTTTTGAAAACAATTTTGCTCTTTTTTATTTCAAAATCTGTACTGCCAATTACTTTATTCTTTTCATTCTGAAGTTTTACATTTCCTTTAGTTGTTATCTTTTTTTCATTCCCAGAGGCCTTGAATGAAAAACCAATATTTTTTCCATCATTATTCATAATATCTGCCGAAATACCTGAAATATTTTTTTTGCCCTTACCTGAAAATTCAAAGGAGTATTTGTTTTTTGAATCCAGTTTTAAAAAACCTGCTGTTTCAACAGTTAATGCTCCAACCTTATCAATATTTAATCCGAGGTTCGTTTTTTCAAATAAAAAGTTTCCATCTTGAAAAGTAAATTTTCCTTCAAAATGATCTACTTTTGACAGAAACTCATTATCAAGTTTCGACTTCCTTTTTTTCTTAAATACAACAGATCCTGTTCCACCTGTCGCATGAAGAAAATCACTTTCATCAACATCCAGCTTCAAACTAAAATCTGCATCTTTACTTCCATTAACCCGTATACTTTCAAGTTTAAAATCAAAAACACCTTTTTGAGCAATATTGATCAAAATCTGATCAGTATGAAAAAAACCTTTGATAAGAGGCTTATCCATTAATATTTTGATTTTAACTTTTCCATTTTCAAGAGTACCGGAATAATCAACTACAACAGAAAAATCTATAGAAGTATCTATATAATCTGCATATTCAGGAAGATATTCCCTCAGAATTGATTTATCGATATTATCGCATTTAAAGGAAAAATAATAATAATCATCTTTTCCTGATCTTTCAATCTTTCCATTATAATTAATTTTTTTCCCATGAAATATAAATTTTCCAGGCAGAAAAACAATACTCTTATTATATTTTTTTACTCGCATCAATAATTCACGTATTGTTAATCCTAGTTTCAATAAAACAATTTCCTTTGAATATACTGAAAACTCAGGTTTCCCAAAATCAATACCTCTGGAGTGAAAATCATTCATATAGCGAATTTCTACTTCCCCTCCAAGCCCGACATTATTAGCTATTACTTTTGATATATTGTATTCATTATAATCCTGATCACAGCAACTAAAACGAAGAGAGTGGAGAAATTCACGAAACGTCAATTTTACTTTCAGATTAGCATAATGTCTTACAAATTCACCGCCATACTCTATAATCAAAGAATTTTGCTGCATATCAAGATTATCAGATATGATAGACAGTTTTTTATTCAAATTATATAATTTAAATTTTAAAGGAGTTTTTAAAAGCTCAAACCAGCCTTTTATCTGCGACAGCATGACATTAGATTCCGGGATCTGGCCTGCTATATGAAATTTAAACAGCAGAGGAAAAATAGAATATCTGAAAAAAAACTCAACTGATTTTAAATCAATAAAATCATTAATCAATTCCACGTCGCAATGAATGTCACTCAACAGCAAATCACCCGGAAAATCATTAAGCATAAATTCAAAACGCTTTATGAAGATAGAACTTAAAATATTAAGCTTACCGCCACCATATTTCAATTTACCTTTTATACTGTCAATTGTTTTAAAATCATGTAACTTTACAAATGGAAACTCTTCAACCATAAGATCTTTACCTGTAAAATTAACTGTCATCTCTTCCGAATCAAATTCACCATCAATAATATCGATTTTATTTTTTCCATACTCAACAGTTCCGCTTGTAATTTTATTAGTATCTTTCTCAATCTTTACTTCTGCATTTACTTTTGTTTCTCCTAATTTTGGAATATACATGACAGCATCCATCAATTTTATATCCCCTCCGATATCTCTGTCATAAAAAGAACTGTCAATATTCATACTGAAATCAAACTTTCCACTTCTAAAACTGGCTTTTTCCGGACTTACTCCAAAAATATAATTCCCATATTGTTTAAGAATTCCATTTTTTACAGAAAGATCAAATTTATGAGACTTTTCCCGGGAAATCTGATCATAGGTAACTGAGGAGTCTGCAGAAAACTCATCAAATCCCTTCAGATGAATTTCAAGCGTCTTTTCTGAATTCTTAACAAACCCAGAAACTTTTTTGAAATAAATTTCCTTCTTCTGAGAATTTCTGTTTTCTACAAAAACAATTTTGGAATCCTTGAAATTGAATTTACTGGAAATATGCGAAAGATTACTGTTTTTCTTTTTAAGAAGTTTAACCAGATTCCATCCATCTTTATCAAAAATTATTCGAGTAAGTGATTTTTCAATATCCATTGTCAGGGAAGTTTTATCATCACCAAGAATTTCAAAAAGTGAATATTTCAAATCAATTTTTTCTGCATAAAAAACCGGTTCCTTACGAGTCATGGAAACAAGGTCATAATATATATATACATCATTTAAGACAAGATGGCTTCTGATATCTCCAGAAACTTTGGAAATTCTGCATATTCCATGCATAGCAAATTGAATACTCTTCTCAATATTAGTTTTTACCTTGCTAAAAAAGTAATCACTTTTGAAGAATGAAAAAAT
>DAOVTB010000071.1 GCA_030633305.1 Candidatus Muiribacteriota bacterium | reverse complement strand
TGCCTGTTTTAATCTTGACATTGATAAGGACCTGCGGATATTTTTTCAAATTTCCCTTAACTTTAGCAACTATTTCAGGATCTTGCGAAAGAACGTTAAAAAATCTGACCGCAGAGATCAATCCGTCACCAGTTGTAGAATCCTCAAGAAGAATAATGTGTCCAGATTGTTCGCCCCCAATTACATCACCATTTTCAAGCATCTTCTCCAAAACATATTTATCTCCTACAGGAGAACGTCTCAGTGTTATGCCTTCCTCTTTTAGAAAATTTTCCATTCCTAAATTACTCATTACAGTTGCTGTAACAGCATTATTAGCCAAAGTATTACTCTTCTTCATAAATAATGCCAGGACAGAAAGAATGTAATCACCATCAAAAATAAATCCCTCATCGTCAACGATCATAACTCTATCGCTATCTCCGTCAAAGGCAATTCCCCAATCTGCTTTTCTTTCTCTTACCTGTTCAATTAAAGCTGATATATTTGTAGATCCACAATCTTCATTGATATTCACACCGTCTGGACTTGCATTTATATATTCCACTGATTCAAAAATATTATCGAAAATATCTGGGGCACATCCATAAGCTGCTCCATTTGCAGAATCAATCACTACTTTTTTACCAATTTTTTTATTATTAAAAAGATTTTTTACATGCACAACATAGTCTTTAAAAATTTCAGTGGTACGATGGATAACACCAGGAGATACATTATCACGATTGATTTTTATAAAATTTTCTGTCTTAAAAATTTTCTCCAGTTTATTTTCAATATCTACAGACAATTTCATACCATCTGATAAAAAGAATTTTATTCCATTATAATAATAAGGATTATGAGATGCACTCACAACGATGCCAATTGAACATTCCAGATTTTTTGCAACATATGCGACTCCAGGTGTCGGACAGACTCCAAGATCATAAACTTCCATACCTGCATAAGAAAACACAGATGAAAGTAAATCTATAATAACCCTTGTAGAACCGCGTGTATCGCCACCAAGAACTATTTTTCTATTCATTTTATTTTCAATAATAACAGTATTAACGGTTTTTCCAAGTTTTACCAGACCATCAAGATCCAAAGGAAAGGAATAAAATATCTCTCTTATTCCATCAGTTCCAAACAATTTATTCATGATCTGCTCCCTTTACGCTTCCACAGAATTTATACGCATCTATAAATGCAATGATATATAGAATAATTATTATTATAATAAAAGGCATAGTCCTTCCAGCAATATTAATTTCCGTTACGGAATCTGCTTCAGGACTTATATCTGCCATAGCTTCGATTGTCGTCATTCTTGACTGCAATCCCATAACTAGATTATAAATAAGTAGAATAAATAATAAAATATAGACTGCCATATATACTATTCCTCTGGTCTTTGCTCCGCTGGAAATCTGAGCTCGCCCTGGAATAGGAAATGTACCCATAGCTCTTTTCAAATTTTCATTCATTTGTCAACTCCCTTAAGATTAGTAAATATTTCTTCGAATCTATCAAATACATCTCGATATCCAATATCAACTTTGCAAATTATATCGTAATAATGAAGGGCTGTTTTATAATTTCCTCTTTCTTCATTCATTTTGCCAAGCATATAGCAGATATTCTTAAGTTCTGAACCCATCATAGAATAATCAATCTTTAGTTTCTGAAAATATTCTTCAGCTGATTCCAGAAGATCAACACTTATATAACATTCAATCAGTTTTACAGCACTGCGATTCTTTAATTTCGGCATATTAAAGGAGATTTCAAACATTTTAATAGCACTATCAACATTGCCTTCCTGCATATATTTTATTCCATTTTTAAATCGTCCTTCAAAATCCTCTTCCTTTTCCTTGACTTTAGAATAGAATTTGTTCGAAACATCGTCCTGAAGCGTTTTCAAAAGAAGTTTTACTTGAACAGCATCAGGATTTCTAGCAATGATACTTTGATATAATTCGATAAGTTGCTCGAGTAACCCCTGCTTCAACATGGATTGTTGAAGAATTCTGTGTACCATCATGTTTTCCACATCATAATTCAGGATATATCTAGCCTCTTTTGAAGCCTTTTCAAACAGTTCTTTTTCAAAATACGACTGTGCAAGTAATTTATGTATTTCCAGATTCTGAGGTTCAAATTCAAGAATTTTTTCATACACTTTAATAGCATCAGATTCCGTTTTTCGTCTGCCTAGGTATATTCTTCCAAGAATTTTCAATACTTTCATATTATCTGGAAAATTACGAAGTGTCCTCTTGAATATATTCATTATATTATTGTCATACACCATTTTATTCAGAAATTCTTCTTTGTTTTCGCGAATCGCCTGTATGTAGTAATCGGTTATAGCATCGATAAGTACACTATTTGAAAAATCATATTTGAGCATATTCATGTAAACAGGTATTATTTCACTATCTGATCGACCAAGATTCAAATAAGCTTTTCCAAGTAATTCCTTTATCAGCCTGTTCTGAGGATCTTTTTTCAAAAGTTTTTTTGCTATTGCAACAGTTTTTTCATAATCTCCTGTTTCAAGGTATGCTCGAATCATAAGATTATCAAACAAGTATTTTTCACTTGAGTTCATGCCGTATTTTGTGATTTTTGCAGAATGTTCAAGTAATTGTTGCCAGTCTCCTGAATTCTTGCACATAGACATTTTCTTAAAAAATTTCTTTTTAACAACAAATGGAAGATTGAAATAAATCAAAATGCCCAGAACTAAAATTCCTACGACCATTCCAACAATCATAATCAGATTTTTACTCAGATTTTCCCTTAAAATAGAAAACCACCCCGATGCCTTATTAAAACTGTCTATATAATTTTTTCTATAACAAGGATACTTATCAAACTTAATATTCGGATCTTTAATCCCTTTCAACAAAGAATTCATCATCTTATTTACAAATAAAATCTCACTGGATTCCGAATCATCAAACAAACGTTTGACTTCATCAACTTTTTTCAAATACCTCTTGGCATTATTAAAATTTCCGCTACAAATAGATGCCTTTACTGCTGCAAGAATAAATTTTTTCCTGTCAGGCAACAAAATACTTTCATACTTAAAACCTGATGCTGCTTTTACAAATTCAGAAAATTTACTGTTTTTAACTAATTTAAGTAATTTTATAAGATCTTTTATATATTTATTTCTTTTGTTTCTGGTTTGATTTATCTTAGTTTTAATCTTCTTCAAAAATTTACTATTTCCATATTTTTTTTCATATTCTGAAACTTTTTCTGCTGCTTTTTTAAAATCCAGATCAATCAATATCAAATTCAATTCCTTCATCAATTGATCATCATTTTTTATTTCAGGTTCTTCCGGTTTTAAATCAGGTTTTTTAGTAATTTTGATAGGAGTTTTCAATAACTTTTCAGAAAGCATCTTATAATGCTGATATATGATTGGATTATCGGAGTCTAACTGAAAAGCTTTTTCAATATTTTTATATGCTTTTTTCAAATCTCCACTTTTGTAATAAAGTATCCCTAGATAATCATAGCAAATTGAACTTTTCCCATTAAGACTTATAGCTTTTTTCAAAACTCTTTCCGCTTCTGGATAGTTTTTCTTCTGCATATAAACATATCCAAGCTGCATATAAGTATCTGGAAAAGATGGATCCATCTTGATTTCACTCTTCAACTGCTTTTCTAGAGTATCAAGTAATTTTATAACATCTTCCTTAGCTTTTTTATAATCAGGATTCTTTTCAATTGCTTTCTTATAATATTCAATCGCAATATCATTCTGATATTTTTTTTCATATACTTTCGCGAGATAATAATAAAGGTCTGCAATATCCGGCCTTATTTTCAAAGCTTTTTCAAATTGTAACTGAGCTTCCTCAAGGTTATTCAGATCAAGCTGAATCAATCCAATATCGATAAAAGGCTGAACCTGTGAATTATTTTCACTACGTGCCTGAATATCAATTTTTTCAGGTTTAACAATCGGATCATGCTTTTTTACTTTAGTCTTTTTAGCTTTTTTTAACTTATTAATATTATTTTTTAAGATAGCATTGATCTTCTTCAGTGCATCAATCTGATTATCTGAAAAAGCTGACACAGCAATTAAAAATATAAATAAATAAACTATACTTCTTTTTATCATCTGTTTCTAATTATTTACAACATTACCTTTCCTGACATATTGAAAAGTCTCATTTGTTTTATATATCCCGAAAGTCCAAGCAATTTACTTATCATGCTCCCTTTTCCAGATATAACATGTACTTTGGGTTTCTTTTGACCAGTTGCATCTTTAGCATAATCATACGCATCATAAAAATTTCCTATTTCATCAATCAACCCATTTTCTTTAGCCTGTACACCTAAAAAAACTTCTCCATTACAAAGAGATCTGATATATTTCACAGTTTCTTCTTTATCTTTAAACTCTTTAATTTTTTGAATTTTTTTACATCGTCCAGCAATAACTACTTCAATAAACATCTCCATGGCAGCATCCGATATTTTTGCCATACTGGCTTTCTCATAATCTTCCATTTTACGCCACCATGCTCCGATATCTTTATATTTACCCTTTTTCATTATTTCAAATTCAATCCCTAGCTTTTCCATTAATTTCTGGGCATTGGGAAAGGTGCTTATAACGCCAATATTCCCAACCATAGATCCAGGATTCGCATAAATAATATCGCTAAGAGTGATTATATAATAAGCCCCTGAAGCCGCAATTTCTGAAATAGAACTCACAATTTTTACATGTGGAAGATCTTTTTTTAATTTTTCTAATTCAAGATGGATTTCCTGTGTCCCAGGTAATGTCCCACCACCACTGTTAACTCTTAGAATCAACACTTTTAATTTTTTACTCTTCCTAAGTTGATAAATACTTTTCAATATTTTTTCGCCCGAAATTCCATCAACACCCATTACATCATCAGCGCTGCCAATAACACCATTAATATTCAATATAACTATCTCAGATTCAGAAAGATCACCAGAATTACCTGATCCCATAAAATAAGTGATAAGCAATATCAAAGTAAGAACTGAAACAAACCATATAATAATACCTTTCAGCAATGCCTTCAACAATTTACTCATCCTTTTTCTCCTTTTTTAGAACACCTATATATTTTCTATGTAACTCAAAAATTTTATGGATAATAAATTCTCTCTCTTCGTTTGAAATAAAAATCAGTTTAATTCCATAATGACCTGTATCATTATTCGTTCTTATAACCTGCCCCATAAAAGGGAAACTCCTGTCAATAAGATTAAGTACGCCTACAATATAATCTCTGGAATTTATTTCCTCATCAAATTGAAAAAGAAAACCGCCACCACTTATATTAATGATCTTCCCCTGATTTTCAAGTTTCAGATTGCTGAGATTATTTCCCATGATCATAGATCTGTATTCATACAACATTTCAACCTTATCAATTTTCAGGGTTGTAAAATCAACTGTTCCATAAATAAACTCCCTGATATGAAATCTTCTCTGCACTCTGTCTACTTCCCCTGTCATGGAAAAAATAAGATTTGCAGATTCAAATTTTTCAAAACGCAGAGTGTAATTATACAATGCATCAAAAGAAATAATCCAAAGGTTAACTATCTGCCCAACACTAAATTCCAGACCGGGAACCCTTTCCAGATAGACAAGTTTGCTTTCAGTAACAGCATTAATTTGCAGATTATAACTATCCCCATCTTCTATTCCAATAAATGCTTTTTTTCCCGGACGTAATCTGGAAAAATAAGAAGTTTCAGAATCTGTTGTAAACATGTTTACTTTACTCATATATCTAACAACTGTTCCTTTAGTCTTTTAAGCCCTTTCTTCATATTTAATGTAGCTTTTCCTGAGGCATTTAATTCTTCATAATATTGTTTCAATTCATCAACCTGATCAAGGGCCACTGCAGAATTTACTAAAATATCGTTGATGTCTTTGTTTTCTCCACCAAATTCCAGCAATTCTTCTTTCATTGCCATAATCTTTTTAAACTTTTCAGCCTGAAAACAAGATTGGGCATAAATCATCAAAAGCTTTCCTCTTTTATCATCTCTTACAACAGTCAATCCCTTTTCAAAATATTCAATATTTTCAGCAGAAGTAGTCTGTTCATCCATAATTGCTTTTACTATATGCATCAGAACCCGATTGTCTGTTGGATTCATCTGATAATATTTTTTTACAACCTCAAGAGATTCTGAATCAAACATTTCAGTTTGAATATAATATCTTCCCATTAGTTCAACCAGTCTATTATCATCAGGATATTTTCGATAATACATCTCGTATTTTTCCATAGAAGCTGGTGTCATTTCCCGAAGAGAAAGCATACATTCAACAAGAACCTTCTCTATTCCCCTCAAAGAAAAATTGTTCTTTTGAGCATTCTCACAAAAAGTTTTAGCCCTTTTCGGTTTTCCAGTTGCAAGTAATATTTGAGCCATATATAATTGATATTGAGCACGATCCCGTTTATCAAGACCCATATCAAGAACCAAATCAACATACTTCTGAGCTTTTTTCCAGTTTCTGCTCAATGTAAAATCCCTCGCAAGAGATTTTATTTTTTCCCTACGTTTCTGTGGATAGACTGTAATAAAATATCCCAGCAGACCAAGAATAACAACCCCAACGATAATCGCGGAAATTATAATAATAGTCTTCCTTTGCGATTTTTCATCAAGTTTCATCTGGATTTCCTTACTTCTGGGAATCACGTCACGATAATTACCCTTAGTATCTTTTATTTCATTATATAAACTAAGAGCACTTTCTATTCTATTAAGCCCCTGCATAGATACAGCTATATAGTATTTGACTTCAATATCATCAGGATTTTCCATACCATACTCAGTTAAATAAGAAAGAGCCATATCGTATTCCATAAGGTTATTGTGTGCAATACCTATATACCTAAGTACATTTTCAAATCCTTCTGATTTTTTATTGATCACTGAAAATGCTTCAATACTTTCACGATATTTTTTATTCTTGAATTTTTCAACTGCCTTTCTATATTGTTGAAGTAATTGATGATAATTTTGAATTATTTTTTTAACTTTCAAATAAGCCTTTGTAGTGAATTTCTTTTTCAAATTGTACTTTTTCAACTCTTTATTAAAATTCTTAAATTGGGTTTCAGCAAGCACAAATTTCTTCCTCTTCAAAGAATCTGTGACTTCACGAAATTCTTTTTTGAGTTTTTTTATAGTACTCCGAAGTTTCACGGCTTTACTCTTGTTTTTTTCAGACTTCTTCCTCAATTCCAAAAGCTGAATCTCGGCATCATTAATTTTTTTCAAATAGAATTTTTTATCGTCCAGGACCGGAAGGATATCATCTTTACATTCCTGAAGTTTTTCTGCTGCTTCTTCTAATTTTCCCGCTTCCAAAAGTTTATTGATTATAGACATTATCTTAATTGCTGACTTTATGTTTCCAATCGCCTGAAGTTTTCTTTCTACATAACCTTTATCATCAGTCAGCAACAGAGCTTCCTTATAATAATGTTCAGCAGCAAGGAAATCTTTTTCACGGACAAGTTTATCCCCTTTAATCAATAACTGTAATACTTTGTTCTTTTCTCCAGTTATAACCCCGTTAAACTTTGAAATTGGTCCAGGTTTTTTTCTATAAATTTCAGGAATTTTCTTAATCAACCTGTAGGCAAAAAGATGATTTCCTTTGTTGAACTGAAGATATGCCTTATAAGCCATAACGAGATATTCAGTTTCTTTTTTTAGCCTTATCTTTCCATTAGAGATGTTTTCAGAAAGATTTCTCAACCACACCTCAGCATCAGAATAGTTATCTCCAGCAAAATAAATATCAATCAATTTAAGATAAGCTTTTGAATATCCATTATCAGCATTGATTATTCCCTTTAAGATGGTTTCGGCTTCAGGTTTGTTTTTTATCGCTTTCTTGTATCTGCAATTATTCAGCAAAAGTTTGTATTTTTTTTCATGAGGAGCCAGGCTTAACGCTTTCTTTACTTCGACAATAGCAAGTTCAACATCATTTTTTAAATAATGAATCCTGGCAATATAATAATGAGGTTCGTCAAAAAGCTCATCTTCTTCACAGGCTTTTTGAAGCTTTAAAAAAGCTTTTTTTAAACTACCACGTTCAATAAGAACCTTGGCTTCATTGATAAGGTTGACAGCATTTTTCCTTGTAGCATTCAGACAACAGTTGAATAAAAAAAGAGCTACAAGAAAAAAAACTACTCTATTATAAGAGATGCACCGCATTCTGTGCATGATGTTGCTCCTAGAGGATTAAGTTTAGCACAAGACGGACATATGCTGATAGTCTGCCCACTTGTTTTTGCCTGTTTTATTTTTTTTCTGTCCTGTTCACTTATTCCTGAACTGTTTTCATCAAGCTCAGGATTCATATGTCGTTTTTCTGAAAGTTTATCAAGTATTTTTTTCAAATTCTTTTTGTTAGGATAATTCTGACTCAATTGCTCATAATAAAGAATCGCTTCAGTAATCTTCCTACTTGCACTAAACGCTTCATAAAACAGATTATGAATACGTTTATCATCAACATCTACTTTGAAAATATTTTTACATTCTTTTATAACATCATTAAACAAACCTTTTTCATGATAAATTTCAATAAGCATCTTCCTGAAATCAATTTTTTCAGGTGAAAACTTCAGTATCTCTTCATACATAACCTGAGCTTCTCCATCAGTTCGCCCTTCTTCCATATATGCCAAGCCAAGAATATCCATGATTTTTTTATCCTGTGGTTCAAATTTATACATTTTCTTGTAAATATCCACAGCATCTTTATTCACAATTTCTTTCTTCATATAATAATTACACAGTAATTCCACCAATTCGCGATTATTTGGTTCAAGATTAATCAGAAATTTATATTCATATAAAGCTGTATCAGATACATATTTCTTACCAAGAAATGATTTGGAAATAACAACACGCGCCTGCTCATTTCTTTCTTCATTTCTCAAAACATGATTAGCGTGTTTAATAGCATCATCATATTGTTCAAGTTTATAATAGCATTGTGCAAGACCTAGATAAATCTTAACCGTTTCACGTGGTGAAATTGGATAATTCTGAACTTTCTTATAATAGTTGATTGCTTTTTTATACTTTTTTGATTCAAAATAACTCTGAGCTGAATCAATTGCCTTATTCTTGTTTCTAATCGGAAGTTCTCTTTTCAAATAAAGGACAAAAATGAGGATTCCAATGCCGCCAAAAACACCTCCAATAACCCAACCTGTTTTCATTGTGTCTTTTTTCTTCAAACGAAGCCTGCATTCTGCTGCTTTGCCCTTTGCATCAAGATATCCACCTTCTCGAACAAGTAATTCACCACATTTACTACACTCTTCCGAGTTATTCAGGTTGATTTTATTACAACTTGGACATGTTCCAAGTATTGTTTCATCAATCATACCTACCAGTTCCTGAAACTGCATCTGGGCAGTCTTATAATCTCCATCATCATATGATTTTTGGGCCTGTAGATAAAGTTTATGAAGTTCAAATTCTTCTTCTCCATCAGATCCTCTAAGAGCAGCAAATTCTTTCATACTTTTCTCGAATTGTTCTTTACTTAAATCAAGTACAATATCTGGATTTTCAGTTTTATCAATCATCTTCTTGATGGTCGTTTCCATATTTTCAACTTCTGGTCCAGTGGCACCAAGACTTATCGCTTCACCCAGCAAACCTTTTATTCTCAACAATTCTTTTCTTTTAGTTTTCCTCTGCTCGTCATTCTTATCTGCCATATTATTAGCACTCATCATGCCACGGGTTACATCCGTAATCAAAGCAAGCATTTTAATCTTGGTCTTGGATTGTACAAGATAATCCTTGAATTTAGTTACTTTTGAATATTTCCCGGAAAGTTCTTCGAAAATATTCTTCGCACCATTATAATTTTTGCTATTGAATTTATTCACACCATCCTGATACTTTTGGATAATGTGATTCTCTGACTCCAGCTTCGATTTCAATTTCTGTATTCTTGGTTTCCACTCATATTTATTAATTTTTTCATTATATTTTTCAAGAAGCATTACACCATGAGTAAGATATCGTTTAAAGGCTTCGTATTCATTCCCATCCTTTTGTTTCATAAAAGCATAATAGAAATGAGCCAGGATGACTTCAGGATCATCACCAACTTCTCCTTTTATTCGTAAAAGCAGAAAGTTTTTGGAATATTTTCTTAACAGTTTAAAATTCTTGCTTTTGTATGCTGTATTCATCAAAAGTTCATAAAGAACACCAGGTGCGCGGCTTTCTGGAATAAGTGATTCAAGAATTTTCATCCCTTCGACTTCTTCTCCGGTATTTATCATTTCACGCGCTTTTTCAAGATGAAAATTATAAATTGCTTTCTTAATATCATTGTCTGAAGGCGATTTATCTCTAGCTTGATAATAATATTTTATTTCCTGATCTTTATCTCCAAGCATTTTGTAAACCAATCCAAGATTGAAGTAAGGTTGCACAAACAATTCATCCTGTTTCAAAGCCTTTTGGAAATGAATTCGGGCGGCATCTGGTTTTTTCTGTTTAAGCATTTCCAGACCTTTAGCATTCTCTTCCTCAGCATCCTTCATAGCACCAAATACCATTGTATTTGAACAAAAGACTATTATTAAAAATAAAATCAAAAATCTATTAAAATCCTTCATAACACTCCTCTTTAAATAATTTAAATATTGCAACATATATACGCGATGTATGATATATTATTTTGTAATTTAACATATATAGCGAAAATTTACAACAATGGAGAAAATTTATGTACGAAATCGCAATGAATATTATCAATGCAGGTTTTAAGGAAGTTGTCATATATGTTCCAGAATTCTTTCTTGGAGCTTTATTCCCAGCTCTTTTACTTTCTGGCGCACTAAATGTTTTTACTACAAGAAAGCATATAAAATATCTTTTTGGTGGAGGAATTTACTCTCCATTTGCCTATCTCATCGCCGTTTTCATAGGTATTGTTTTCTCAGGCTGCGCATGCGGAGTACTTCCCTTGTTTACTGCTCTTTTGGAAGCTGGAAGTACATTCGGTATAGCCATTACCTTCCTTTTTGCCGGTCCAACAATAAATATGCTGGCAGTCGTTCTAACCGGGCAGATGTTCAGCTGGTCGCTAGGACTATATAGAATCCTGTTTACTATAATCTGGGCTTTAGCTATAGGTTTTTCCATGCAGCTTCTTTTTAAGGGAAATGTCGATCAAAAAGCAACAGAGGAACATAACGAATCAATAGAACTGCTTACGACAAGTCCTGCAAAACTGACTATAATGATATGTTCCCTATTGGTGTTGTTAACTCTGGAAAGCCATCATGATTTCAATGCAATCATGAAATTATATATATGGGTCGGATGGCTGGTACTCTTTATCCCATTTCTTGTAAAAAGCTTTGAAATGGATCAGATCAAAACATGGCTGTCAAAAACCATGCATTTTACAAAAAAAATAATTATTCCTCTAGTAATCGGAATTTTTCTCATAGGTGCTTTTAAAGATCTCCAAAATAAATATTTCCTGTCTACTTTCAGTCGTTACCTTGGCAACGAGGGATGGGGAGCCAATTTTATCGCTTCTTTTCTTGCTGCACTTATGTATTTTGGAACTTGCATAAGTGTTTTAATCGTCAAGTTCTTCGAAAACTCCGGAATGGCAAATGGTCCAATGATTTCAATATTTCTAGCTGGACCTGCAATAAGTTTTCCATCAATGCTCGCAATGTACAGAATAATGAAGTTTAAACGTACAATGGCATATATAATAATGGTTATTGCCGCAGGAACAATTTCAGGTTATGCATATGGAAATTTCATTGTAGATACTAAAGTTTCAAATATGTTTGTTTTCTCTTATAATACAGCAAAAAAACTTGCAGTTTTAGATACTTTTCAAAATAAAGGTGCATCTAGTAGCGAAAATAAAAAGTTCGAAACCCTCATGAATAATACCGGAATCTCAGAACTTGTAAATTACATCAGGAATAAAACTAAAAAAGTTGATAAATACTCTGTATCCATCAACAATTCTTTTATCGAAAAAGAACTTTTAATAAAGCTATTGAAAGAGAAAAATATCAAATTTACTGTAAAAAAAGAATAAAAATAGTTACTACTTCGACCCAGGTTTCATACTTTTAAGATACACCTGAAAGGCTTTTCTATAAATCTTTTCCAATTCTACAAGATTGCTTTTCCCATGAAAAATTGCACTTGTATAATTTCTGTATTTTTCCTGATAGTCATTATATTTTTTCTGGCTTTCAGTCAACTCTCCAGTTACAGACCTGATCAAATCATCTCTTTGTTCTTCAACAGTATTCATTTTCGAAGAATCCATATTAGTATTGTTTGATCCAGGGATTTTCTGACTTGCATACATCTCTGAATTGGAAACAGATAATTCATCTCGAATAATTTTTGCACGAAGTAATATTTCAACATATTTTTTCTTAAGATCAGAATCCATACGGGACAGATCTTTTTCTATCTCTATAATCAAGTTATCAGCATGTCTTAACTTTGTTTTTAAGCGTTTCCCATAATTTATTTTATCAGCTCCAAAAAGAGAATTCATAGTCTTCAGTTCATCTGAAACCGATACCAGGCATTCTATCACTTCCCTACATTTTGCACTTGGACTCTCCAAAGCTTTTCTGGCCGCCTGAACAGCTTTGATATTATCAGCTGTATTTTTCGAAGCAGTCGCCTTCAAAATACCTATATCAGTATTTTTCTTTCCCGGCATCATCGAAAGAGCTTCTTTTTTCAACATTTCCTGAACAGACACACCATTCATTTCAGCTTCCATTCTGGTCAGATCATTTGAAAGCAATCGCGCATTTGTAATCGTTCTGCCCACTGCTCTATCTACCATCTCAGTTCTTTTTTCTGTCATCATACCAGGCATAATAGAAGTATTTGCTACATTAATCATCGTTTCTATTGTCTGCGCCTGAACAAGTGAATTTTTTACTGATCTCAGTCCAGTTGGAATAATAGAATATCCTGATTTTTCAGATTCCTTTTTTTTACCACCAAACCCCGAGAACAGTTTTCCAATAGCAAGACTTGCTCCTCCAACCGCTTCAGAAACAGTTGAGATGGCCCCTAATACAGGTGAATTTATTGAATTAATACCCAAACCATTTAGAAAAAGCGGTAATGATTCCGAAGAAGTCTTTGCGTCAACATGATAGAGAAAACACAACGTTACCGCCAGACAGATCAATATAATTTTTGAAAATTTATGCATAAAATAAAAACTTCCCCTTTAAATTACAAATCAACATCACTATCTATTATACTCGGAATTGTCAACATCGTAAAGACAGAAAAGAAAAAGCTTCTTGATTACTGCACTTCCACAACGTTTTTGCTTTCTATACATTTGACTCTATAACTTAGCATCTGTTAAGATATTAAAAAAAATTGAGGTTCATATATGAAACTTTTAAATATTGGATTCGGAAACGTAGTAGTATCAGAAAGAGTTGTAGCAATTGTATCTCCCGATTCTGCCCCCATGAAAAGATTAAAAGAAGAAGCCCGAGAAATGGGTAAATTGATAGACGCAACATACGGAAGAAAAACAAGAGCAATTATTGTAACGGACAGCGATCATGTTATTCTTTCGGCCGTACAGCCCGAAACAGTTGCTAACAGACTTGGCGCTGGAGCTGAAAATGGAAAAAAATAAGAAAAAAAAGGGATCTATTCTGTTTATAATTTCCGGTCCAAGCGGCGTTGGTAAATCAACACTCTGCGATTATCTTTTAAGCGAACTTCCTGCTTTGAAATTTTCAGTTTCAACAACGACTCGACCTATTCGAGGCGAAGAAGTAGATGGAGTCAATTACATCTTCAAAGATAAGGAAGAGTTTAAAAATCTTGTAGATCAAAATGAATTCCTGGAATGGGCAATCGTCCACAATAATTATTATGGAACTCAGAAACAGATGGTAAATGATTTTATAGATGAAGGATTTGATGTAGTTCTTGAAGTGGATGTTCAAGGCGGATTAGCTATACAGGAAAATGATCCCAGAGCTGTACTTATATTTGTGGCCCCACCAAAATTTTCAGATCTTGAGCAAAGATTAGTTGGAAGAGGAACAGATACCGATAGCGTAATCAAAACAAGATTAAATAATGCTCATGGCGAAATGCAATCAATCAAATTATATGATTATCTGATAGTTAATGACTCACTTGAAGAAAGCAAGGATTTGATTAGATCTATTTTCACAGCCGAAAGAAACAAGGCTTCCAGAACTCTTTCAGATTATATTATCAGATAAAACCAAATCTTATATCATAAAAAATCCCGTTAAAGTGTAAAATAATTTCTATTAAACATCAAAAAAAGCAACCTGTTTATTTGGTTGCTTTTTTTTGATATAAGATTAATATTTTCTTAAATTATTAAAACTCCGGATCCAAAAGTGAACTAGCCGCTTCTGAATTAAGATTAGAATTGATACTACTAACGAAACCACCGAATCCACCAAGTTTCCCAAGCATCTGTTTAGCATTATTAAAACCATCAATAGAAACAGAAGAGGCTATTACGTTTTCTTTCATAACATCCAGCTTTGATAGAATTCCCAATTCTTTAGAAATATTTCCTGATATAGTTTTCTCAAGAGAAGCCACATCTTCAGGTGTACTTATATCCTTGACATCAATTCCCAACTGTTTGAAAACATTTTCTGAATTAAATTCCGTACTTTTAAGAATATCACGTGCAGCTTCTGGATCTTTCTCAATAGCTTCCTTGATCTGCGGCAAAACACTTTGCACAGTCTGATTCAAAGAAATCCTTTCCTGAACAGCATTAATCTGATTATCTATTTGAGGAAGTCTATTACCAATTTCTACTTTTTGTAAAGATTCTGAAGAATCGTCCATAAAAGAAACATCAGGTACACCATTTTTATTCTGCAATGATTTAACCTGTTTAAATTTATCGCTAAAGTTTGTGGATACAAGGGGATTATTCGCCTGTATTTTCATAATGAAACACCTCCGTGTTTATAATTGACAAAATCCATTTCTATTAATAATCTACCACCATATTAATATTATGTCAATCGGTGCCCTTTATTTTATTAATAAAAGATCCCGGTATAATCTTCTTCGGCATATTGTATCGATGTATCAAATTTTTATTCCGGATGATACCAATTTCAGATGCAATTGAATCTTTGGCCTCATTAATGATCTCCAGTTTTTTTTCCTCAAGTTCACTGATAATTACAATTTCGGAAGATATCTGGGAAAATATATTCAGAAGACATTCTTTTGCCGAATCGTCTTCCAATTTCAGAGCTTTATCATATTCTGTCGATTGATCAACTATTCCAACTTTTGTCCATAAAGTATCCACCAGATTGTTTTTCGCAATAATACGATCAATAAGTTTCTGTTTTTTCTTTAAATATCTTTTAATTTTTACCGGATTTTTATGATCAAAATTATATTTTTCAGATATTTTTCTGATTTCTTGATAATGTTCAAGCAAATCCTCATAAGTTTTTAGTAATATTTTTATAATTCCTTCGTTCATTACATTTTTTCGGGCATCTTGATCCCAAGAATCCCCATTCCTTCTTTCAAAATTCCTGAACCAAGGTTTACAAGAAACAGCCTGGAATTCCTGACAATAATATCTTCTTCCTTGTTAACAGGGTATTTATGATAAAAATTGTTATACATTTTTGCCAAATCCATAATATACGTTGCAAGCAACGAGGGTTTATACGTTTCGCTACATTTCTGAATAATCTCCCTGAATCGCGAAATATGCCACAGTATATTCTTCTCGAATTCATTAAACAGATATTCCTGAGGACACTCTTTCAAAAAAGCACCTGTATTTCTCATTATTGACCTCAATCGAACATAAGTATATTGAATATATGGTCCTGTTTCACCTTCAAAACTTAATACTCTTTCCCAATCAAAATCAATATTTTTTATCCTGTCATTTGCTAAATCACCAAAAATAATTGCACCTATTCCTACGTATTCAGCAACCTGCTTTCTATTTTCAAGTTCAGGATTTTTTTCAGAAATTATTTTTTCTGCCATTGTGACTGCTTTTTCAATTACATCTTTTAAGAATATAAAATTACCTTCCCGCGTTGACAATTTCATGTCTTTAAACTTAATCAATCCAAAGTCAATATGGTTAAACAATTTCTCGTCGTAACCCATTTTAATAAGAGTTTTGAACAACTGTTTGAAATGCAGTTTTTGCGGACTCCCAACTACATAAAGAAGTTTTTCAGGCGAATAATTTTCAAGCCTGTAAAATACTGCCGCCAGATCTCTGGTAGCATAAGTAGTAGCCCCATCTGATTTTCTCAGAAGCAAAGGAGGCATTGGTTCTTTATCTTCATCAAATTCTACAACAAGCGCACCATCATTTAACAAAGCAATGCCTTTTTCTTTTACCATATTTACAGCGGATTCAGTTTTATCCTGATAAAAAGCCTCACCATCGTAACTTTCAAATTCAATATCAAGAATTTCATAATATTTTTTAAATTCTTTTAAACTCAATTCCCTGAATTTTTTCCAGATATCTGTCGCTTCTTTATCGCCATCTTCAAGTTTTTTAAACCATTCTCTGGAAATATCATCAAGTTTTGGATTCTCTTTCGCTTCTTTATGAAATCTTACATACAGGGAATAAAGATGTGTAATCGGTTCCTTTATAAATTCTTCCTCCACTCCCCATCTTTTATAAGCTTCAATTAATTTTCCAAACTGTGTTCCCCAGTCACCCAGGTGATTTACACCAATTACTTTATAGCCTAGAAATTCATAGATTCTCTTTATTGCAGCCCCAATAACGGTACTTCTTAAATGTCCAATCCCAAATGGTTTTGCGATATTTGGATGAGAATAATCCATCACAATTGTCTTAGACATTGCTCCATATTTTTCACAAAAATCATCTGGTACCATCAAATTCTCAAGAATCACTTCCGTATTCGCAGTGAAATTTATATATGGTCCCATCTGAGAAAGAACAAATGAAGTATTTATCCATGATTCTTCACAAAAATCCTCAATCAATTGCTTTCCAATTTCAACCGGACTCTTCTTCAATGTCTTGGCCAGAACAAAAGCCGGAAAACTGTAATGTCCAAATTCTATTTTTTTAGCCGGAACAATCAATCCCTTTTTTTCACCAGAATAGTCGTATTTTTCTCTAAGTACATTCAAAACTCTGTCTTCAAGTTCATATTTGATTGGATTTATTATTGAATAATTCATTTTGATTCCTTCATTTCAATAGTAAATTTCAACAAACTTCCATCAGTTATTCCTTCAGGCAGGTATTTCTTTTTCATTGTAAAATTGCTCAAGTCCGGAAGTTCAATTACAGCATATTTTTCTTCATCACCTTCGATCCTGTCTACATAAAGTTCAAGTTCAACCATTTTTGCAACCTCCCAAAAATTAAATTTAAAAGTTCATATTATCTATCGATAGTAACTATTTAATAACTATATTTCAAGTAATTTATTATTAGGAAAAAATATCTCACACAAAGGCACAAAGGCACTAAGAAAAGGATTACGATACAGTTCGATTGCATTTACCCGAGAAGAGCAGTTTAAAACTTTTTGACTTTTACTATTTCCTGCGGTTTTAATGAGATGAAGGTTGGATTTTTCAAGCTAATTTATGCTGAGGTGTAGTTTTCTACTCCGCAAGCATAAATTAGCGCAGAAAGATTCAAGATTCGCTCATAAAAATCGCAGGACAAACGAAAAAACCATCCTGATATTACAAGATGGTTTCCTTAAAAATATAGGGGTGTCCTGCTTTAGAGAGATCGAGTAGCGGTTGGTTCTTCCTGTTTCCAGAAAGTCCTCAGCTTGTACACCGTTAGGTCACTTTTCAAAGTTTTACGTTGTCAGATCCTGTGCAGCTTACTGGTTGCTGTTTCCTCTTTTGCCATTCTACCTGGCTTTAGAGTTTTCGGGTTCTGACCCTGACCAATCAATTGAATGATTAAGTCTTCCTTTCTTAAGCTT
>DAOVTB010000332.1 GCA_030633305.1 Candidatus Muiribacteriota bacterium | reverse complement strand
CGATATTTACCGAGGTGTCTGGCCATTCCTGCTAATTCAACTGTTAGCACTAATATTATGCATGATATTCCCACAAATTGTAATGTTTCTGCCCAATCTAATGAATTGAATTGATTTGATACCGTATCTAATATATTTTAAAAAGAATTTTAAAATATATTAGATTTATATAAAGGAAGCCTCTACATGAAAGAACAACCCTTCTGGAATCCTATTTTAGAGACAATGCAACAAGAGAAACTAAAAACATTACAGTTGAGAAAGTTTCAACGAATATTTAAATGGACATATGAAAATTCTAAATTTCATAAATCACTTTATCAATCTGCAGGTATTACACCAAGTGATATTCGTAACTATGAAGATATCAAACATGTTCCGAAAATTGAAAAATCGATGATGCGATCTATTCAGAATAAAGACCCTTTTCCCTATGGAGATGCTTTATGTGTTCCTTTAGAAGATGTTTCTACCTTTCGGCAAACAAGTGGAACAACAGGTCAACCTGTTTATCAACCTGATACATGGCAGGATTGGGAATGGTGGTCTGAATGCTGGGCTTATGTTTTATGGGCTCAAGGATACCGACCTAAGGACAGGGTTTTTATTCCATTTGGGTACAATATTTTTGTTGCCTTCTGGGCTGGCCACTATGCTGCAGAAAAGTTAGGGTGTGAGGTCGTACCTGGAGGCGTCCTTGATACCCAGGCACGCATTTTAAAAATTAAAGAACTGCATGCCAGTGCAATGATGGCAACTCCAACCTATATCCTCAGAATGGCAGATGTCGCAAAAAATAAAATGGGAATTGACCCATCTGAGCTAAGTATTGATAAAATCACCTGCGCCGGCGAACCGGGAGCAAGTATCTCAAGCACTAAAAAAAGGATGGAAGATGCCTGGGGAGCAAAAGTTTTTGACCATTCAGGTGCAACCGAAATCGGAGCATGGTCATATGAATGTGACAGACAGCCCTGTGGAATGCATGTTAATGAAGCAATGTTCCTGGTTGAAATAGAGGATATTAATACAAGGAAAATAATAGAAGGGCCTGGTATAAAGGGTAAAATGATAATTACAGCTTTAGACAGAATAGCTCAACCGTGTATCCGATTTGATTCCAAGGATATCATTGAATGGGATTCTAAACCGTGCTCATGTGGCAGAACTTTCAGAGTTATCAAAGGTGGTGTGACAGGGCGGTCAGATGATATCACAAAGGTTAAGGGTGTTTTGTTGTCTCCAGCCGCCATCGAAGAAGTTGTCAGATCTATCAAAGGTCTTGGAGATGAATTTGAAGTAGTCGTGGATAAGCAAGGAGATGTAGACCGCATTAAATTAAAAGTCGAATTACTGCCTGAAGTATCAAAACAGGATGTTGAATTTATATTAAAAGATCAACTCAGGATAAAAACCAATTTAGGATATCGAATAGAGTATTACGATTATGGAAGTCTGCCAAGATACGAAGTAAAAGCAAAGCGGTTCAAAGATCTGAGGAAAAAACATTGAATGGGAGTTCTGAAATGAGTGATCAAAAAAAAATGATACTATTGAATGAAAAAATATTAAAAATTAAAAAACTGTTCTATGAGTTGGAAACAGATTCCGACTGTTTCCCTGCACTTAATAGAAATTCGAAAAGAGCTTTAGCAAGCATTAAAATGCTAGAACTCAATATCTCAGACCTCATTGAATTTGATATTCTATAAATGATAATTTAATTGAACCTAACAAAATAAACCTTCTTTAACTTTAGACATTCCAGGAATAATGGTCTGTGTTTTGGAGATTCCATTAATTTTTCTTATACGCTGATTTACAAATTCTGCAATAATTTCAGCATCTGATGCAAGAAAATCTCTTTTCAAAACAATTTTTACAAGGACATCAATACTTCCATGAACAGAGTGAACTTCCTGCACTTCATCTAAAGCAAACAGTTTGTTAATGATCTTCATTTCAGCCAAAGCAGTAAGATCAATAAAAACAAAGGCTGTTATAGTTCGTTTCATTTCAGGGTAATCAGGAGTATTTTTTTCAAGCATCGCTTTTCTAAAGGATTCCATACTCCTTGGAATCAGCCTGTCTATTCCTATACCATATCTTCTATGTGAAGATTTTTCCCAATGATAATACGCTATATATGTGTAAAGATCGGCAATATTTCGTTCAGGAAAATATTTAAGAAGGTTTCCATTATTTATAATTGTTGTTAAAGGAATGTAGATAGTATTGTACCAATCTTTGGCAGCTTTTTTTAAATCTGTCTCTTTTCCTGATATATTAATAAGATATTTTTTATGTTTTCTTATCTGTTTTTCCAGCAAATTATATTTTCCGATCTCTGTCAAATCGATCTTTTCAGTCAAACCGGTTGTTTCATAAAATTTTTTTCTTTCAATATATAACAGGTTTTCCACCGTCTTATTTGAAGAGAGCAGTTCAACAACTTTTGCCCTGATTTCAAACTGACCTAACTGTTTAGCAGCTGCAACTCTGTGATTACCATCAACCACATAATAATCATTACGAATTTGATAAAGACCAACAGGAGGAAGTGCTTTTCCTTCCCGCATAGCCCGTTTAATACCTGTGAATCTTTTCCCTGAAACATGTTGTTTAGGTTGAAATTTTGAATCAAAATCATAATATTTACCAACACTGCCAATAATTTTTTCAATATCAATAGTTTGAATACCATGATCTATAAATTCAGCATCTTCCTGTTTTTCAGGTTG
>DAOVTB010000132.1 GCA_030633305.1 Candidatus Muiribacteriota bacterium | reverse complement strand
TTAGTACCTTTGTGTGATTTATCCTATTTTCTCAGCGACCACCGCGTTCTCTGCGCGAGATCTTCTTGTTTTTCCTGTGTGTCTTAGTACCTTTGTGTGATTTATCCTATTTTCTCAGCGACCACCGCGTTCTCTGCGCGAGATCTTCTTGTTTTTTCTTTGTGTCTTAGTGCCTTTGTGTGATTTATCCTATTTTCTCAGCATTCACCGCGTTCTCTGCACGAGATCTTTCTTACTATTTCTCTTCTTCAACTTTCTTGGAATTAAGAATTCTAACTTTTTCTTTTAAAAGCTTTAATTTTGATTTAAACATCTCAACATTTGTAAGAAAAGTTACTCTGACCATATCATTAGTGATTGGAATCTCATTTTCGGCTAGAAGTAATTTAGCTCGCTTTACAAATTCATTGTTAACTACCCAGTCTTCTTTTGGTAATGTTGTTACGATGTATCTGATAAAGAATTCCTCAGAATCCGCGTGCTTAAGCTTGGCTCGTCTGGGGACTCTTAAAATGTATTCCATCTCTTTTTCAAGTCTTTTGCTTAATTCATCAACAATTTTGACTGCTTTTTCCGAATCTTCTTTTTTGATAAAAATATCTACTCTGGCTTCCTGATCACCGCCTGGAAACCTTTTCAATGCCTTAATATTTCCATTAGGTATAATATGGACTTCACCGTTGACCATACGGATCGTTGTAGTTCGAAGACTCACATCATCAACAAATCCAGAAACACCAGCAGCTTCGATGAAATCACCTACAGAATATCTGTTTTCCAGTATAAGGAATAATCCACTTAGGAAATTTTCAAAAACTGTTTTTCCAAAAGTTGTTGTAATCAAAGCTACAACACCAATACCACCAACTGATAGATTTGGATTGACACCTATTTGCTTCAGGGAAATAACGATGCCTACACCATAGATGGCATATTTTATAGCACTTTTTAACAGATTCCGAAATGTATCAATACTCTGAGTTTGTACATGCATTAGTGTTAGTTTTTTTGTCACAAAACCAGTTACATCAAATATTTTTCCAACAATAAAATTGATTATCCAGCAGAAGAAAAATATTACGATGATCGTGAAAAGTGGAATTAGTACCTTCATAAATGCAGGCCATACAGATGTCTGAATGTATAATTTAGTTGACTTCCAGAATTTTTCAAGAAAATTAGGTGGCGGTGAAAGTGTATCACTGATTGTTTGATACATTCTGGAAAGTTTTTCAGCATGAATTTTATTAAGATAATGGCATAGGAAAAATATCTCAGTAATGTTATTAAGTTTTTTTCCGGTTTTTAAAAGACGTTCAAGATATTTAATTTTTTCAATAAGAAATATGCTGTTTGGTTCTTTTTTTTGTTTTTGTTTAGCTATCAATAGAGATTCACTTATTGAATTAAAAGACAGATTTGATGCTTCAATTCTCTGATATGCCTCATCTGCTTCTTTAGACCTTGACTCAGATTGTTCAGTATAAATAGTTTCTTCCTGAAGGAATTTTTCGTGAAGTCGCCGGATTTCCTTTTTGTCGATTTTCTTCTTACTGAGATTATCTTTGATATTAACGTTTTCTTTTTCAACTTCAACAACAAGAACTTTAATTTTAGCTGTATTTTCATATAAAGCTGAGCTTTTTTCTCGAATACTTAAAAGCTGTTCTTTCATTTTAATCAAATCAGAATTTAGTTTTCCCAGTTCTTCGATTTCTTTCTTAGATAAGGTTTTAGGGAATATAGCAGTGGATTTCTTCATACTTTCGATTTCTTTTCTGGTTATCTCAGCTAATTCCAGAAGTTCTTCTGATTTTTGTGTTTCCTGTTTACCAGCAAAGAATGCTCTCTGTTTTGCGAGTTCATTTTTTTCCTTGACCTGAGTTTTTGTAAGAACCTCGTTTCCTTTGATCTGTTCATACTTATATTTTTGAAACATAATCTCAAATTTCTGCCATTGTGATTTTTTTTCAAGTAATGTTGTAAGGAGTTTTGAAAGCTGGATGTAATCAACAGTAGTAGTCTCATATACCAGTGCTTTCTTATTCCATGATTCCAGAAAAGAAGAAATACTTTTATAACTGGCAGCTTTTTTGACATCGTTTTCATTTTCAAATTTTGTATTAAAAGTCGAAATCTCAGTTATATTAGCTATTTTCTTTTCTTTTAAAGTAGATACAAATTTTTCGATATTTTCGATATCAAGTGAAGTGCTTTTGATCCTTGAGGAAATATCCTTATGTTCTCCTTCAAGTTTTTCTAATTTGATTCGTGCATTATGTGAATCGTCCAATGTGAATTTTCTGGTACTCATTTCATCATCAAAAATAGTTTTATTTTTCTTAAAATTATCCTCGGGAGCACTTGTGAATTTAGCAATTTCATTATTTAAAGAGGAGACTTCATCTGTTAATTTAAGAGTTTTGATCTTAAGTTGCAGAATATCTTTGTTTAATAACTCTATGTCCAACTTTACTTCAGTTGACCTCTGGTCTTTGAATTCCTTATTTTCAATGATTTTCTTCAAGACCTTGATTTGATCATCTGCGGTTTTTATTTTTTTTTCTAATTTTTTTACTTCCTTATTATTAGCAACCAATGAGAATGTGATAAACAGTATAAAACATATTAGTAAAAGCTTTTTCAACATCTTTTCCTCCGTGGAATCTGGATTCTACAATTTTTGTTACAATACCATATTTTATTGATTTTTTAAAGTTTGAATGAGGTGAGATTGACTAAAATATTAAAATCAATTACAATTTACTTGATTAATAAATCATTTTATAAGGAGAATATTTAATGTTTAAAATGAAATGTAGTTTAGTATTGGTTTTGGTATTTGTTCTTGTATCATCAGTTTTCGCACAACCGAGAGAATTATTCACTTACAAATATAAAACAGGTGAAAAAATTAAATATCATAACAAGGTAGTTGCAGATATTAAAGCCGCTATTATGAATAAGAACATTGTTATAGATCTTAACTATGAATTTTCTGTGACAAAAGCTGATAAAAAAAGTATTAGTTTTAAAAACAAGATTTCTGGAAAAACTAATCAGCCTAAACCAATAAAAAATTCTAGTTGTGAAGTTACTATTGATAATCTCGGGAAAGTAACAGCTTTTAAAGCTTCCCAAAATGATGCATATGTTAATAATTTCAAAAATTTCTTTGTTAATTTTCCAGTAAAAGGTATGGCTGTAGGGGAAAGTTTTGTAAGAACATTAATGTTTTCATTTCCTAGTCAGGACAAAGGTAAAGATGGTTTCATCAAATGCAAAGGAAAGATGACTCTGGAAAACATACAGGTTAAAGGTAAGGAAAAACTTGCTTTTTTTAATGTGACACTTATTGATTATACAGCTCAGAATATTCCTGGGAAGATCAAGAAAGTAACAATTAAAGGATCAGCAATTTTTAACCTTACAACCGGAAGATTTATTCGCGAAAAATATCATGGAGATATTGTTGCCAAGAAAGGTTTTATAACTGCAAAAATTAAACTTTCAATGGATACTGAATTAGTAAAATAAACATCTCGTAAAGACACAAAGGCAGGGACAAATATAGTTAATATAAAAGGGGTAAGATGGACTTTAATTTTCTTTGAAGTTCAAAAAAATTCATAGTCCCCTGACCCCAGCGCCAGATAACTTTAATCGACTTCAATTAGTAAAATGGTACTAGATCACACAGAAAAAGAAGAAATAGGTCACACAAAGGCACTAAGGCACAAAGAAAAAGAACAAATAGCTAGGTAACTAAGTCACAAAGAAAAAATTAAAGATATAAAAAGAGCGGAGTTTTAAACTCCGCTCTTTTTTATTACCTGATTTTAATTGTGGTTATAAATTTTATTCAAATTTGACGTTAAACTTATTTTTTTCATCATTAAACTGTAGCATGATTTTTTTATCTTTAACTTCAATATCACCAGAATAGATGAATTCAATGGATGGTGGAGATGATTCTTCTGGATAATTAAAGAAAAATTTTCGCCTAGACCACAAAAGGTTATCTGCCCCTTCTTTGATATCAAAGTGTCCATCATGAAAAATATTTAGTTTTTTCTGTTCGCCTTCACTATGAAGTATCGCAGAAAATTTTTGATCTTCTAACTCTTTCATAACGATATATTCGTTTTTTCCAATGATTTTAAGCTCAATCACATTTTTTATATACGGAATCTTTTGACAGAAACCATTTTTTGAGTCATCGATATCAACTGTAAAAGAATGTTTAGTACCATTTATAAAAATTTCAAAATCGTATGTGTCAGCCTCCAGATCATTTAACCTCAAGGACTGATTACGTTTTCCTATAAGAGGTTTCCCGTTGTGAGAGCTACATCCATTAATGAGCACTTTGAATGAACTGTCAATGGGTCCATTGGCCCATGGGATTATGGAATATTTTATATCTCCATTAGTATCAAGTTCAGATTCTTCATCGACAGCAGGCTTTTCTGTGATTTTATCTTTCTTTTCAGCACTTGAACCTTTTTTATTGCTTGATTTGTACCCGAGTATTTTAAATTTCTGCCATGTTTTATGAATAGATTTTTTTATAGGCATAGGACCTTTTAAAATTCCATCTCGTGTTGCGATCAACATATTTCCTGCAGTTAATTTAACTTTTTTCTTGTTTCCATATAGTGCCTTTGCATCTACTGAACCTGAAAATAAGGCAACCTCAGCAGTATTATCATTAATAACATTTATTGAAAACTTTGTACCATAAACTCCAACTAGTACAGCTGGAACAAAGATTTTAAATTTTTGTCCCTGTTTTTTAAAATTATAAAAAACATTTCCTTTTTTCATCCGCAGGAAACTCTTGTGGAAAGTAATTTCTGAATTAGGCATCAGTTTAAGAACTGTTCCATCATTATATACGACCTTTGCAAATGAAACTCCATCTGTGGCTATTTTATCCTTGATTTTTAAAGGTAAAGGCTTTGTAACCTGAATAGCAGGATTTCCTTTAATCACCGGGATACCTTTTATGGGGAAAATTTTTCCAAATGAATCCTGAGAACATAGATTAAAAGATAAGAGAAAAAACAATATAAAAAACGATGAAATTATATATTTCATTAATTGGCTCCTTAAGACTAAAATTTAATACTACTATAAATTATATCATTATAATGCAAGATTGTGCTGCAAAATACAAAAAAACATTTATGGTAGGGTTATTGTAGGCTCTTCTTTATTCATTCTATAAAGTACAACTTTATTTCCAATAGCTTGTACATATTCAGCTTTCAGCTTTTCTACAAGTATATTAGCTGTATCTTTTGTATCGAGCATGGAATTTTTTAAAACATGAATTTTTATGAGTTCATTGTCTTCAAGCATTTTATCCAGTTGTTTTAAAAAAGCTTTACTGATTCCATCCTTGCCTATTTGAATTGTACAGTTAAGATTGTTTGAGAGACCTTTTAAATACGAACGTTGTTTTCCTGTTAACATAAATTTCCTCTATTTTACTATTCTGATAGATTTGATGATGACTGGTTTATCAGGTTTGTTTTTTGAATTTACTTTTACTTTGCCAATTTTTTTAACTATATCCATTCCTTTGATAACTTTTCCGAATATTGTATGTTTTCCATCTAACCAAGGTGTATTTTTCAGGTTTATGAAAAATTGTGAGCCATTTGAATTTGGACCCGAATTTGCCATGGCAAGATAGCCTTTCAGTGATTTCTGTGACGGGAGTTTTGAATCGTATTTGTAACCCCAGTTTTCATAACATTTTTTTAATGTCATTTCTTCTGTCTTTTTCTGAACTTTTTTAAAATTTTTTTTGAAATCTTCAGGAGTTTTTATACCTAAATCTTTTGAGACATAAGAAACGATTTTTTTGAAGAAATCTTCTTTCGTTCTAATTAAAAGATAAGGGTGAGGACCAGATTTGGGATCGACTGCACGAAGTTTATCAAGTCCAAGTTTCTCGGCATTTATTTCATCTTTGAATTCATATCCGGGATCACCTGTTCCATCACCTTTCGGGCATCCTCCCTGGATCATGAAATCTTTTATGACTCTGTGAAAGAATAATCCATCATAAAATTTTCTTTTGACCATTTTTTTTGTTTTAATATCCCTGAATTCTTTTTTTCCGTTTGAAAGATCCAGGAAATTTTTTACAGTTTCAGGTGCGGCTTTTTTGAAAAGTTCTACTTCTATGTCACCCATAGAAGTTTTTATAAGAACTTTAGGATTGGATGCAGCCTCTGTTTTCCCTTTAGAAAACACAGGGCATGAAAATAAAAGTACAATTATAAGTAACGAAATCAGTTTCATAGTAACTCCTTGTTAAAATTTGATAGTAAAATAATCTAACATAAAAAGATAAAAAAAGAGAAGAAAAAAATAGGCACAGATTAATACGGATGATGTAAAAATTGTAGGGAATGTGCCTGAAGGTTGTGTCACAATCCACTTGTCATCCTGCGACTTGATCGCAGGATCCATCTTTCTGCTTTTAACAATTGAAATAGATACTGCGATCAAGTCGCAGTATGACATTGTAGTTGCCGTTTTTTTATTGCGGCACCATCTGCCGGCCCGTTCCCTACATTTGGTGTAAAATATTTAAATCTGATATAATACATATGTAAAGATTCAAAATTATTTTATTGGAGAATTTATGAGAAAGAAAATATTTATTATACATGGAAAAGGTGTGAATAATGGTATTGGCCGAGAATCTGGTGGTGATCTGGATACAATAAGTTCAAATGCCTTTTATGCAGTCTGGGCTCAGAATTTTTTGAAACAGGAACTAAAAAGAGAACCTGTTTTTGGTGAAGATTATGATTTTGAATTTATTAATTATTCAGAAGGTATCAATCATCTTGCCGCCAGAAGCGGATGCGATATATATATTCCTGATTTTCCTATTGATGCTCTTTCTCCAAGACTTAAATTGATGTTGATAACTGATGATACGTCAATAGACCTTTTAAATAGATTTACTTTAAGAATGGATGAATACAAGATGTGGATGATTCAACATGCATCTATCATTGATGAGAAGTTTAAAGAGATGTTCAATCTCATGTACAAACAGATTCCAAAAGTCATCAGCCATCAGGAATCACCTGTTCTTAAAACAGCAAATAATGTTACCGATTTGAGTTGGGGAATTACTGAACTATATTTATATAATGAAAAAGACCATAGTCGTGGTGATTTTAAGGTTATTTCTGAATGTGTTGATAATCTTATGCGATCGATTTGTAGTGAACCCTTTTATAATGCTAAAGAAAATATACTTGAGCTAATGAAAACTGATTTAAAATATGAAATGTCAGAAATTGTTACCGAAAAGTCTCTTATTCTTGGTTTTGATAAAGCAAACAGTCTGGATATGTCAACACAGGGAAGGATCGGTTATACTGACGAATTTATAATTTTGACAACTGAGACCGTAGCGTATGTTGTAAGAGGTCTGGAGCAGTTGGGAAAACTTCCTTTTAATGAAGAAAAAGGCTCTGAATTCTCTGGAATTATTGATAATGTTCTTGGCGAATTGAGAAAACTCTATAGTGGAATGCTTGAAAAGATGAAAACTCTTGGAAATGAAGATCCTGAAATCAATCGAATTGCAGATGATATTCGAAAAAACTTGATGAATTGTGTTGGTGTAATCGACACGATAAAGGAAAAACCTTCAGGCCGTGATATTGATAAAGGATTTCCTGTAACCGTCATGTTAACAGAAGATGCCACTGGAAGGGCAGTAGATGGTGTAGAGATTGTTTTTGAAAGATTGAAAGGAAGAGGTGATGTGACTGATAAGGCTGGGAATTCACAGGGAATAGCGGGCAGGTACATTACAAAAACAGACAAACGTGGTTCCGCTACATTACTTTATAAACCGACAAGTGAAAATGAAGAATTTCTTTTCAATGCAACATTCAATGAATTAAACGGTATTTTGATTCCACAGGATGTTTCCCTCCCGGATAAGATGCCTGAAGCTAAAGAATCCAATCGGGCGGAAAAAGTCTCAATGCTTTTGATTGAAAGGATGTTTTCGTATCTAAAATCATGTGATGTAAATATTGTTTCAATTGATGATCATCATCCTTACTCTCCGGATATTCTTAATCTATTGAATAAATTGAAAGATCAGGGATGTATTGAAAATATTCAGATACATGCTGCACCTCGTGGCGAGGAAGAACCCAAAGAAAAACAATGTTGTGGAGCTGATCTTATATATAAGGACCGGGTTAATGGGAAGCCATGGGATAATGATGGATTGGCCTATTTATGCCATCTAGCCCATATGCAGGATCTTCATATTGAAATGATTCCGCTGTCAATTGAATTATCAAAACTTATTGGTTCTGGATATAATAAAATCGATATGGCCCTGGGACTTTCGCGTGTTAAAGATAAAAAAATGATGTTGAATATCATGGCTGAGACAGGCTGGGATGCAGAAGTTAAAAAGTATGAAGATGGGTTGGATCTTGTTCTCCCCATGACTGAGACCAATCTGGCACATTTATCATTTATAAAGAAACCATCAGATGGTATTTATGAAGATAAACTGCAATTTATGGATAAAATGAAGGTAAAATTTTTTGCTCCAAAAGACGAAAAGAAAAAAGAAGTTTTTATGAAGAAGCTTTATTTCAATAATCCGTTAAACAGGATGCAGGTAATTGCTGGACTTTCGCCATTTACTGATCCGAAGAAAGGACAGACCAAAATAAATGTAGCCTCAGCAATTGGATATTTACTTGGAAAACGGAAACATTATGCTGATTATTTCTTCTATTGTTATGGTTCAAATATCATGACGACCAGGCAGCCAAATGAAAATGAAGATTCCATTAATCTAAGTACCCTTGCACAGCATGTTGGAACACCTGCAGATGGTGGGCACAAAGGTGCCGCAACTTGTCAGCCTGCTTCAAATCCAACATATCCCAAGAAAGAACTTGGCGATGTAAAAGAAAAAAATATCCTTGAATTCTTCCATTATCTAAGTAAAAAAATCTGCGAATATAATACTGATCTTGAATTTTATGAAGTCAGACCTGTAAGGATTGAAGAATATACGAAACCGATTGAAAAAACTCTTGAAAAGATAAAATTTAATCTTATAGAATATGAATTTACCAAACCGGGTGAGAAGGATACATTGAAAGTTCTTATTACAAAAGCACCAAAGGTAGATAGAGAACACGGAGGTGGTAAACCTGCAATTACTCAGATCCTTGAAAGAGTAGCCAGAGATTATGAGCCGGATTATATATTTTTCTGTCAGGGAGGAATGTACAGTGTTGTCTTATATAATCTTAATGATAGACTTGAAAGATTGGATCTGTCAGAGATTGGAAAACATATTGGTTGGGATGAGGACTCGGGAAATATAAGGCTTACAGTATGTACTCCAAAGCGTAATCGATTAATTCCAAAGGCTTTTCGGTGGTTAAGAGATGATGATTTTTATGAGTTTGCAAGGCTACTTGTAAAATTTATTAATGAATCCAAATGCAAATGGAAGGTGAATTCAGTAAAACCTGTACCATTTAAAGATTTTCCGCAGGAGATCCTTGAATCTTTGTATAAAGTTGAATCTGGAATCTACAATCTTACAATGAAGAAAAAAAGTGGAACTAAGTCCTCAGGACCTTCAAAGTTAAAAATAACCTGTTCTTTAGCACCATATATTGACAAAAAATCAGGAGAACTGGAATTATCCACAACTTTTATGGTTAATCTTATAGAACAGCTTAAGCCAGATTATTTTTTATACGTAAAATATCGAAAAATGATGCTGGTCAATATGAATTCTGAGGTTAACGAGATAGATTGTGGAAGTTTTCTTAATGCAATTACTGATAATCAAGCTGTTGTGTCAGATGAAAAAACTGTGGCATCAGTAGATCCTAGCATTATTACAGATCTCCCAAAGCAATTTTCACGTATAAACACGAGGACTATTATGGCTTTTCTGGAATTTATTGTAGGAAAACTCAGCGAGCATACAGATTATGAACTTGTGGATATCAAGAAGCGACCAAGCAGGCATTAATATTTTTTCTCAGCGTCCTTTGTGTTCTCTGCGCGATGTCTTTTTTTTACTGATCTGCCGATACCTTGCTAAACCGTTCGGCACAGATGTCAATGCGGTATTTTTCATATTTGGTATCATCGAAAAGATGGCTGTATCGAACAAGAAGTAATAAAATGACTTTCTTTTTTTTCGCTCCGCTTAATTTAGGACTTTCAGAGATTTTTTGTAATTTAGTGAAAAATGTGAGATTTTCCTTGATGGATTTTTGTGTCGGTGAATACTTTCCATCTTTTTGATTTGAACTTATCGTGTTGTCTGGATCAAAATGTTCTTTGTAGATAAAAAACGCTACAGCTACGAAAATCATAATAAATGGAACAATAAGGATTTTAAAGATTGCTTTTTTATTGGAAGTGGTTTCAGTTTTTTGGGGAATTGCTTTTATTTCATTCTTCTTTTTTACCCAGTCTCCTGCTTTTTTTACAGGTTTGGTTATTAAAGGAGTCTTTTGTGTCTCGATTTCTTCGCTGTTGAGGATTTTAAAAAGGATATGAGCTAGTTTTTCTGACTCACTGGATTTATTTTGTAAGGATTCATACACTATTTTTCCATAAGTTTGTTCTGACAATACGGTCGTTATAGCTTTGTTTCTGATAATCGCATTATCTGATCTTAGTTGATGTATGATTTTTCTATCTATCTCTGAAATGGATTCAGGTTCTTTAACAAGACTGTCAGTGACTTCGGTCGCAAGACGTTTTTCTTCTTCCAATTCTTTGCTGATTACATCCTGTAATTTATTTTTGTAATCATCTGTTGCCTCAAACTGCTTCAGCACTTCACTTGCTGTTATAGCGACATTCAGATCTTTATCATTGAGCATTTTTCGGACTATGACAAAATTATCAAAATTTTTCATTTCACATATGGCATAAAGTGCACAACGCCTGATGTCAGCATTTGGAGACTTCAACATGTTGCCTATCTTCCCAGGTAATTCGTCAGAAATATACTGTTCTAGAAGCCTAGTAGTTATTTTAATGATAAGAGGGTTGTTATGTGAAAGAAATGGAAAAATAAATTTAAGGTCATTTTTTATATTATAGTTATTTAATCCTTCAAGAGCATAAATAAGACTTCTTTCATTATCTTTTTCCTGAAGTCTGTCAAATAGAAATTCTTTTCCTTCGCTAAATGTCAGGCCTATAGTTTTAATCAATTCGGCTTTCAATGATGGACTTTCTGCATTTATGAAACATTTATAAAGATGAAAATAATGTTCATCAGTTGCAATATAAGATAACATTTTGGCTGCTTTTATTTTTTCTTCTAAAGAATTATCAGATGATAATAATTTGATTCTTTTCATTATGACATTATCAGGAATTTTCTCATGTTTGATTATGTAATTGATT
The DNA here is from genome assembly GCA_030633305.1 of Candidatus Muiribacteriota bacterium. Taxonomy (GTDB): domain Bacteria; phylum Muiribacteriota; class DAOVTB01; order DAOVTB01; family DAOVTB01; genus DAOVTB01. The sequence continues at coordinate 1,557 of DAOVTB010000132.1, read as the reverse complement.
GTTTTTTCTGTTGTAAAATGATTGTGTACGCCAATTTTTTGAAGTTTATTTAAAAACATATTTGCATCTTGTTTAATTTCGTCATTTGGATCATTTTGCATAATTGTTGCATATTCTTTTAAACTAGGATCATTAAGTTCAATTATTAATCTCAAGATTGCTTTTCTCTTCCAGATGCTGCTATTTTCAATATTATTTGAGAAGAATTTATGAACAATAAGTTGATCTTCATATTTCCAAAGGGCAAATGTACACATGAGTGCAATTCTGAAATCTTTATTTTTAATTTCTAATTTAAAATATTTAATTAGTTCTTGATTGATTGGACCATATGCAAGACCTTCAATGCAATTTGCGATTATTCTATTATCATTTGAATTTAGGAATGGTTTTATAATATCAAGATACTTATGTTCACCAAATTTACAGATAAATTTAACATATGTTGCTAATACAAAATTATTTGTTTCTTGTTCTAAGCATTCAACGATAATTGGAGTAAATTCTTTTTGTTTTAGTGCATCTAAAATATTTGTAATTAGTATTTTTTCGTGAAAATCTGAACTATTTTTTAATATATAAATAAACTTTCTAGAGTGCTTTTTTGAGAGTGATTTATTTTTTTTTAGGAAATTTTCAGTAGTTAATATATTTTTTTCAATAGCATTACAGGCAGTTTTTGCAAGTTTTTTTATTTTGCTATCAGTATCTTCAAGTAGAAGGTCAACAATGCCAGATAATTGAGAATCAGCAAGTGTGATACATATTCTAGCTACGCTGGATCTTCGATGAATATCTTTTTTAGCCAGTTCTTTTAAACGTGAACATACTAGAAGATTTGAATATTTCCACAAATAACATGAACAAAAATAAATAAATTCAGGATGAACATTGGTTTGATAAATATTTATAACTTTTTCAATTTCAATCTGGTTTTCAAAATTTATGAGTCCAATAATAGTATTAGTAAGAATAGTATTATTAGAGGCTGAAATATTTTTTAACAAATCAGACTGGAATCTGCTATTAAATATTTTGGATATCACTCGTGACATAGAAATTGCAGATTTTCTATTTGATTCTAACAAGAAGATGGATAAAATATCTTTATATTCAGATTCGGTGATATTTTCAAAACTGATATTTTCCAATTCATTAATAAGATCGGTTTTTTCAGAAGCTTTATTTAGAAATTTATATATTTTTGTAAAATCTTTAACTCTGTTTAATTCATAGTTTCCTTTTAAAAAACTTTCATAATCTATTAGTTTTTTTAGAAGTTTTTTAGAAAAATTTACAATTTCTTTATTTTGGTTAGTAATGAGTACTTTAATTTTAAAAATATAACCTTTTCTAGGTCTATTAAATAGGATTTTAATACCATTTAATATTTTTTCCGCATTGTTGCTTTTCAGCATATTATCAATAGATTGTGTTTTTCCCATGTTGTCTTTAATTCCTGAATATCATTTAATTATTTTTTTAACTTCTTTTATTGTTTTTGTTGGTACGCTTTGTACATAGTGGAATAATGAATAAATTTCAGAAGGCATGTTT
>DAOVTB010000282.1 GCA_030633305.1 Candidatus Muiribacteriota bacterium | reverse complement strand
CACACAGATCTTTTTAGGTTTTTCATAGACAAGGCGTTCGGACAAAAGAACCAAAGGCGTATCTAAATACGTCGAGGATTATTTTGGCGAAAACAACAAAGTATATAATTGAGGATAAATTTGTAAGATCTCTGGCAGTTTGATTGGTAATGCTATAGTGATTTTCTCTTGAGGAGTCAATACAAAAAACCGAAAAAAATAAGAGGTAATACATTTTTTGAACTATAGAAAATATCATCCTTGACCAGATATGAATTTTCAAGAGAATCCTTTATCTGTCGCTTGGATTTACTCTTTCCTCCAATCTCAAAAATTTTATTATTAACTTCAAAATCTCCTGTTTTACAATGAAACAATTTTAAACCAGAATTCAATATCATGTTTACAAAAAAAGTTTCTCTCACAGTCCCAAGTTTACAGGTATAACCAATCCATTCAGATATTGCATAATAAAGATCCTGATTATCAAGATAGATTTTTTCCCTGCTTTTCAAAATACTGCTCCCTGCCCTTCGATCAGAAATAAGTTTTACAATCCCTGTGTCCTGAAGAATATTCAAATAATGCTGCACGGTCTTATTATCAAGTCCAATATGTTTTGATATGCTGTTTCTACTTAGATCACCCGGTGGAATTGTAGCAATATAGGAAATTATTTTTTTGAAGTAATAAAGATTCGATGTCTTAAGCCTGTAAAAATTTGAAATATCAATATATATAGTCTTTTCGATAGTATTATTAATTTTCTGATAATAAGTATCCTTACCTTCCATTACAAATGGATAATAGCCCATTCGAAGATATTCTTTAAATATACCTTTTATTCGATCAATTTTTTCCAGTTCTATATTGAGATCATTATCACCACTTATCAATTCTGTAAAACTATACTTTCTAATATCAGCAATTTCATTGAATTTCAAATATTCTCTAAAGGACATTCCTTTTAATTTATACATCACACCACGCCTTGATAAATCATATGAACCTTTCACAAGATCAAGGCTTGAGCTTCCAGAAAATATTACTTTTACATCAGGATATGAATCATAAATATTTTTTAACTCTTGATTCCAGTTATTGTATTTATGTATTTCATCTAGAAAAAAAATCTTAATACCATCAATATTATAGAGTTCATCAACAAAACCTAGTAATGTATTATTTGAAAAATAAATATTGTCTAATGATACATAGATAGCCTTGCTAATATCAGGAAGTTTTTCTTTCATATACTGCAAAAGAAGAACTGTTTTCCCTGTACCTCTTGGACCTACAATACCCGTCAATCTATTTTTAATATTAAAATTATCAAATAGATACCTATAGTTTTTAAATACAGTACTTTTAAGTAATCTTCGATTTATTTCCCGAATATTATTTAACATTAGACCACACTCCTATTTAAACTAATTATAATAGGACCACATTCCAATGTCAACCCGAAATTCCGTATTGCTTGATTTTCCAAATTTACACACGGATCTCTTGAATGTCATTTGTGGTTCAGGGTTCAATTTCACTTTACAGTTGTCTGTAAGGTGATTATCTGGGGACATAATACTTATTCACAAATAAAAACAACTCTAATAGGGATTATGTCCCCGGAAATAATGTTAAAAAAGAAGAAACCAGATGGAAGTTGCTAAGAAAGTATTTTTTATCGTTCTAGAGCTTAAGAAATACTCTAACAATTTACACCCTTAAGGGTATATTTTTGTACAAATTGGAATAATTATACCCGCAGAGGTATAATCACTAAAACATCTTGCCATATTGTCCCCGATAGGGTATATTCTTTATATGAACAATTTAAATTTAAGTGCATTTGTAAAAGAAAAAAGAAAAGAACTGAAGCTTACACAGAAAGATTTATCTTTAAACGCTGGAGTAGGACTTCGTTTTATCAGAGAGTTGGAAAAAGGAAAGCCAACACTACAGATTAACAAAATAAATCAAGTACTTTTTCTGTTCGGCTATGAATTGGGTCCAGTTTCTATATCAAGGGAAAAATTAGTACATGAGAAAGGCTGAAATCTATATACATGATATCTTGACAGGGATTCTTACAGAAAACGAAGAAGGATATCATTTTTGTTATGATGAAATCTATCTGAAAAAAGATAATCCAGAATCAATCTGTCTTACGCTACCTGTATCAACTAGCGAATATCATAACAATGTGTTATTCCCATTCTTTGACGGTCTTATTCCAGAAGGCTGGTTACTGGATATAGCGACAAAAAATTGGAAACTTGACCCACGAGACAGGATGGGTCTATTGCTTTCAACCTGTTTCGACTGCATCGGTGCAGTATCAATTCAACCAGTAGAAGGTGTAACAAATGATGACTGAAAGATGTCTTTACTGCTATCAAACATTTTCAAAAGAAGACTGTGAACACGATTCTGTAAAAAACGGTTTTCATCCTAAATGTTCTCAAAAAATTTTTGGGAAGAAAAGCCCACCAGAGCTACCTTATACAATATCTGAAATTGCAGACTTGGCAGAATCTGTTGTGAAAAGTCATATTACTGTTACAGGTGTACACCCTAAACTCTCACTCGGTTTACAGAAAATAAGAGGAAAAGATGTTCCAGACAGATTTACTATTGTTGGACTATGGGGAAATTATATTCTAAAACCACCAACAGAAGCCTATAGAAATCTTCCTGAAAACGAAAGCTTGACTATGAAACTAGCCGAGATATCAAAAATACCAACAGTAAATTTTTCCCTCATATATTTAAAATCTGGCGAACTTGCTTACATAACTAAAAGAGAAGATAGGGTAAAAGGAAAAAAACTTCATATGGAAGATATGTGTCAATTAACTGAAAAATTAACAGAACATAAATACAGAGGTTCATATGAGCAAATAGCTAAAGCCATATTGAAATATTCTGATAATCCGGGTTTAAATCTTATCCATTTTTACAGGCAGGTCATTTTCAGTTTTTTAACTGGAAATACTGACATGCATCTGAAAAATTTCTCTCTTCTTAAAAATATCAATAATATTTATAATCTTTGTCCAGCTTATGACATGGTTTCTTCAAGTCTTGTTCTATCAGATCCTGATGAACTTGCTTTAACACTTAATGGTAAGAAAAGAAAATTAAAATTACAGGATTTTTATATTTCTATGGAGAAATCTGGTATAAATCTAAAAACAATAGACAATGTTTTTAAACTATTTAAAACTACTGTTTCCCAATGGAATAATTTAATTGATATAAGTTTCCTACCAGCTGATCTGAAGGAAGATTACAAAAAAATTATTTCAGAAAATTCTAAGAAAATTGAACTACACAATTAATATTCAGATTTCACTCTTTCCAAACGTCAGTCCCACCAGAACAACTTTACAACTGGTCAAATCCGTTATACAAAACTTGATTAACACCCAATATAAATTTTGAAAAATCTAACTTGACAGCAAATATTTTTTCGGCTAAAATACACATGTATTGCACATCAGCCGTTAAAGGAAAATTTATGTACATTCATAGAACCATAGAGCAATTTATTTTAAAAGCCTCCAAGAGTTTTCCCGTACTTATGATCACTGGAGCACGGCAGGTTGGAAAAACTACACTGTTAAAATATCTGAGCAAAGACAGAAGAAAATACGTAACTCTTGATGATCCAATGCTCAGGAATCTGGCGAATGATGATCCTGATCTTTTTCTTCAACGTTTTCAGTCACCACTTTTGATAGATGAAATCCAGTATGCTCCTGGTCTACTACCTCATATCAAAATGAAAGTTGATGAATCAAATGAAACAGGTCTTTACTGGCTGACTGGCTCTCAGCAGTTTCACATGATGAAGGGAGTTTCAGAATCACTTGCTGGAAGAATAGCCATAATTAACCTGTTCGGTTTTACACTGCGTGAAAGATTAAAAACAATCAAGAATAAACCTTTCTTACTCGGAGCACCACAAGATAACAGTGAAAAAAAAATCATATCCTTAACAGACTTTTACAGATTAATCTGGCGTGGAAACTATCCATCAATTGTTACAAAAACTGAAATGGATAGAGATCTTTTCTACAGCTCTTACATCCAGACTTATCTTCAGCGAGATATTCGTGACCTGGCAAAAGTTGGAAGTGAGATGTCTTTTCTTAAATTTATTCGTGCTGCAGCTGCTCGAACTGGTCAACTCTTAAATATAGCTGATTTGGCCCGAGATGCAGATGTAGCACCTAATACAGCAAAAAGCTGGGTATCCATCCTTGAGGCTTCTGGAATCATCATTCTGCTTCAACCCTTTCATTCCAATGTTACAAAAAGAATTGTAAAGACACCCAAGCTACACTTCCTGGATACAGGCTTGTGTTCGTATCTAGCTGGTTGGACTTCATCAGAAAACCTGGAGATTGGAGCAATGTCTGGTGCAATCCTTGAAACATGGGTTGTTTCAGAAATCATGAAAAGTTATTATCACAACGGATTAAAACCCGAAATTTACTTTTATCGAGATAGAGATGGACGTGAAATAGATCTTCTAATTTTCCAGAATAACAAAGTTTATCCCATTGAAATAAAGAAATCCGCTTCACCTCATATCCGTGATGTAAAAGCTTTTAGTTTACTGAAGAAAATGAAGATGGATGTCGGTAAAGGTATGTTAATCTGCTTCATAAAAGAAATTATCCCTATT
>DAOVTB010000244.1 GCA_030633305.1 Candidatus Muiribacteriota bacterium | reverse complement strand
GAAGAATTTGATATTAAAAATGGAGAAGATAAAGATTTCATTTATGGTACTGGTATCAGCACTATTTATTATGGAGTTGGACTCGGTGGTGCCGGTAAACATTTAGCAAGAGCAGGTGCCTTTGTTGAAGTATTTTCAGATGCATCTGTAAATGTCGCTATCGGCAATACTGAAATGGGGCAGGGAGCACTTACTGTTATATCCCAGATGGCTGCAGATTATCTTGGTTGTGGATATGAAAATATTAATGTTTTAAAAACTGATACAACACGTGTTCCTGATAGCGGACCAACAGTAGCGTCTAGAACTACGCTAATGAGTGGAAATGCGGTAAAAGAAGCATGTGTTCCATTGAAAAAACGCCTAGTTGAATGTCTTGCAGGAATGCTGAAAGAAAAACCTGAGAAAGTCGATATAATTGATAATTATGGGTTTTGTCTGGACACTCCAGACAAAAAAATACCATTTAGCGAGATTGTCAGTCAGGCTCATATGGAAAAAATTCATCTATCCAGACAGGGATGGTTTATATCTCCGCATATTGACTGGGATCCTGAAAAGGGACAGGGACATATATACTGTACCTATAGCTGGGCTTGTAATATAGTGAATATTGGAATTTCCAAACATACGGGTGAAATAAATCTTCTCAATATGGTTACCGCCATTGATGTTGGTAAAGCAATAAATCCCCAGCAGGTAGAAGGACAGATTGAAGGTGGAGCATTACAGGGAATAGGATATGGTACGATTGAAGGTATTAAGCATAATCCAAAAACCGGGGAGATGTATTCTCCTAATTTAACTGGATACCTGATACCAACTACTAAAGATATACCATTGAACTTTAAACCTGTTATTGTTGAAAAAAATTATAGTAAAGGACCATTTGGTGCCAAAGGATTTGGTGAAGTCCCACTTATTGGTGCTGCACCGGCGATTGCAAATGCAGTATACAATGCAACAGGAACCAGGTTTTATTCAATTCCACTAGTTCCAGAAAAAATAATGGATAGTGAATATTTAAAATAAATCATAATGGCTTTGCTTAGCGCAGTTTGGTAGCGCGCACGGTTCGGGATCGTGAGGTCGCTGGTTCAATTCCAGTCGCCCCGAAAAAAATATGTCAGATACAGAAAATGTTACAATTGAACAACTGATTCAAATGCTGAAAATTCATAAAAAAGAATTAAGCATAATCAGCAAGTTATCTGAAGCTGCCTTCGGAAATTTCAAAAGTAATTTCATGATTGGAAAACTGGATCCTGAGATTTCAAAAGGCGAGGCTATATTCATTCTTAAGGAAATGATAACAACTAATTTAAATATGCAGAAAATGATTAAAAAGGGGGCGGAATGAAAATAATTTATTGCATGACTTTGTTGATATTACTGGTCATTTTGACCAATGGCTGTGGAGAAAAAGTAACAGAAGTAAAAGATAAACAGGTTGAAAAGGAACACAACCAATATCATTTAATTGTTAACAATAAAGTATTTATTGATAAAATCAATGATCTTTTATTGATAAAAACAAAAGATAGCCAAAAATTATGGATCGCAACCGAAAAGGGTGTTCTGATTCATGATATTTTAACAAAGGAAACTTCCCGTTTCACTTCAACAAATTCTATTTTACCTGATAACAAGGTATATTCTATCAGAGTCGATAAAGATAATAACGATGTCTGGGTCGCTGGTGTTGATGGGCTTGTGGTCTATCGGGATGGTAAATTTAGACAGAAATTCACCATAGGTGATGTTTATTCAATTGCTCTCTTAAAATCTCTTGGTAGAAAAGAGATATGGGCTGGAACTCATGAAGGTGTAAAACAATTTACTGGTGGAAGCTGGAAAACTTATAACAAGAATAATTCAGGATTAATGGATCTTAAAGTTGTTACCCTTTCACCAGGTAAAGCTGATCATGTATGGGTTGGAACAGTTAGAGGATTGCATAAGATAATGTCTAATCGTGCTCAATGGGAAAGGTATACTGGACCAACTACAGAATACCAGGGTGGAAGTCTTGCTGTAATACCTGGAAATTCAGGATTACCATCCAATCAGATTAACTCTCTTACATCTGATGAATCTGGAAACTTATGGATTGCAACCAACAGAGGTCTTGGTCTTTATAGAAATGGTCAATGGTCTTCATATACTGCGGACCATAAAGTATTAAAAATGAATTTTGGCAAAAAGACACGAGAGACTGTTCTAGGAAATTCTGATTTATGTGGAAACTGGATTGATGATGTATTCTGGCTTGAATCCCAGAAAACACTTTATATTGCTACTAATAATGGTGTATCCATTTTTACTGACTTTGAAAAATGGAATACACTTAACACATCAAACTCTAAACTACCATCTAATAAAGTAACGGCGATTTCAGCTGATGATAAAAACATTTATGCTGGAACTGATTCAGGTTTGCTGATATATGAAAAATAGGAAAAGAAATATCTAGAGCAGAGAAAAAAAATTTACCACGAAGGTCACGAAGAACATGGAGAAAATAAAAAAGACTGCACTGTCATTCTGCGGCTTGACCGCAGAATCTATTCAAATTATTAACGCTAAAAGATGGATCCTGCGATCAAGTCGCAGGATGACGACTGGATCACAGTCTACCTGTACCCAACCAATATTAAAACAAAATGGAATTGCAATATTCAAACTAATAGTTTGTTTAATAGTGTTTTTACTATTTGCAAGTAATTCAGTTGATGCTATTGAAGAAAAAGTTATTGAATTTGATATGCCCAAATGTTCACTTATGAATTCCAATTTTTTCAATCAGATTCGAACATTTACTTTTGAAGCTTCACCAGTTGCAATTAGATTTAATAATTCTTTTATGGTGCTGACTCAAAACGGGAAAATGAACAAATGTAGTGTTGATGGGAATCTTCTTGAAATTAAAGATTTCCATATTGATTCACCTGTCTCATTTGATTCTAAAAAAAATACGATAGTTATTTTACATAATAATGGACGTACACTTTCTGGATTTAAGGACAGTAAAAACATATTTAAAATTGAAATTCTTGATCAGCTTCCTTATTTAATCAAACCTCATCGGGTAATTTTCATTGACGGTAACAATATATTGGTAATGGACAAATTCAGTTGTAATAATGGTGTTTTTTCCAGTGATAATGGAAAATTCAGAGGCGTTATTTTATTTCAAAAACCAGTTGAATCTGCAAAATATATAATTGAGGATATCAAATATTATGACAAGCACTTTTATCTTGTTATCCAGAACCAGGATCGAATACTAAAATTTGATCGTAACGGAAAATATAAACGTTCGATTGCCGGTTCTGGTTTTGATAATGGACGTTTGAATTATCCATCTGGAATCGATTTTGATATTTGTGGAAATCTTTATATCGCTGATTACTGGAACAATAGAATCATAAAATTTTTTATAAATAAAAAAAATTTATTCCATGTTTTAAAAGAGTTTGACAAAAGTATCTATCCAGCATCAATTGTAATTGACAGTAATTCATTAATTGGCGGAGCTATATTTCCGTGGAACAATAAATTGATTCTTTTTGACATGGATCAACTGAAAGAAGCGAAGAACAGTTTTGAAAAAAAAGATTATGAAAATACCGCGCTATTACTTAAAGCATTGCACGAAGTAGGTAATGATAAACAAAAAGATTGGATCACATATTATTTATCATATCTAGATTTTCAGCAAAAAAATTTCAAAACAGCTTTAGAAAATTTAAGGAAATTATTAAATAAAGGCTTGCAAAGAGACAGACTTTTTTATAAGATATATAGGCTGTTTAATATTATCCGCTTAAAAAATACGGGGAAGTTATGAGTGAAGAAAGATTAGTTTTAACTGAAAACATTGATGGAATCACCAAAGTTACACTTTTTGGTAAAATTACTGCAGATAATGATTATTGCTTTAAAATGAAATTAGAAGAAATACTTTCTAAAACTTCAGTTCCTAATTACATCGTTAATATGGGTGAATGTACATACATAAACAGTAAAGGAATCGGTATTCTTGCGATGATGCTGAAAAATGTAAAGAAATCAAATGGGAATATAGTATTTTATGCTTTACTCCCACCACTAATGAGACTTTTTGAAGTAACTAGACTGGTTGATGTCTTTGTAATAAAAGATGATGATGAATCAGCACTTGCTTATTTTAAAAACTAAATCTACCTAAATTCATAATAATAATATTGAAAATTTATCTTATTTATAATAAAATACAAAACTATGAGAATATTAATTTTAGCTGACATTCATGCAAACGCAGTAGCACTTAAAACTGTTTTTGACCGCGCTTTTTATGAAAAGTATGACAAAATAGTTGTTCTTGGAGATCTAGTGGGTTATAACCCATATCCAAATGAAGCAATTGAATTCATAAAGAAAAAAAATGAGGAAATCATGGGTGTTATACTCGGTAACCATGATAATGTTATTCTTGGGACTTATAGTGATGATGATTTTAACCCCAAGGCGAAAAAAGCTGTTAACTGGACAAAAGAACAAGTATCAGAAGAAAATTTCAAATGGCTTCAACAGTTTCATGACTATATATTATATCCCGAATTAAAAATGGCTATTTGCCATGGCAGCATAATCGACCCCAACGAATATCTGACTATGATATTTCAGGCTAAAAACTGTTTCAGGGAAATGATAGACAAAGGTGTAAAACTTTGTTTTAACGGACACACTCATGTACCTATAATTTTTTCGTTTAACGGTAAATTAGTTGAAAAAACACCACTTCAGAAAGACTCATTTTCTATGGAATTACTGCCTTACAATTATTACATTATCAATCCTGGAAGTGTTGGTCAACCAAGAGATGGCAATTCAAAATCTGCATTTGCAATTTATGATACCCTTACAAGAATTATTACTTTTTATCGTGTAAAATATGACGTGAAACAGGTTCAGGAAGATATTACGAAAAGCGATCTACCGCCTGAACTTGGAATTCGATTAGGAGAAGGATATTGATGAAATTCTTTTTTTTACTAATTTTAATGTTCTTTTTAATTGGACAGAGTAATCTATGTGCTGAAATACCTGGTATTGTTCTGGGAAATGGAATCAATATCCGTTCAGGAAACGGAACCCAGTTTGATATTATTTTTAAAGGTAAAATAGGTGATATCTATCCAGTAGAGTCTATTGAAAACAATGGCTGGTTCAAAATAAGACTTCCCCAAAAAATAAATGGGTTTATTAGAAAAGATTTTCTAATAAAAACTCCTAGTACTGTTTTTCCCATGACTGTTGAAGTGAATGCCAGTAGAGTGAATGTCAGGGTTGGACCTGATGTAGGAACAAGATGGCTGACAAAATTTTACCATGGTGATAGACTCCGTGCATATTCTGAAGTAGGCGAATGGTATAATATTCAATGCTCAAATACACGCTACGGATATATTATAAGTAAATTTTTTGACTTACTTGATAACAGAAAAGGTCTTATAACTGCTGATTGTGTAAATATTAGAAAAGGACCAGGGCTTGATAAAACTGTTGTCGCCAAACTTTATGTTGATTGCCCAGTTATATATCTTGATCAGAATGAAGAATGGTACAAAATCAAGATCAGAGGTGGTCCAGTTGGATGGATTTTTAAAAAATTCGTGAAATTTGATGTTGAAATGCCTATTACTGGGGAAACTAAAGCTGAACCTGTGCTGAACAAAATAAAAAAGATAGACTCTAACAGGATTCCTTTAAACAACATGATACCTGATCCCGGTATTGATTTCGAAGAATTGCAATTTAACGAATAATCTGCTAAAGTTTTCAACTACAATACTATATCTTCAAGATCACTTAAGTCTTCATGTACTGGGATATCAATGTTTTCAGCTATAAGCATTGCTTTTTTCACTAGATCAGGTCTTTCTATAAGGTCATCAAGAATGACATCAAAATTACCATGCTGGCGAATCCCGAAAATTTCTCCAATTCCACGTTTATTCATATCATGCTGAGCTATTTTATATCCGTTATCATGTTCTTTCAACACCTGTAAAGTCTTAGTGTTTTCACGAATATTTCTTTCTGCCGGAATCATAAAAAAGTAATTTTTACAATTGTTTCCACGCCCGATTCGTCCTCTAAGCTGATGAAGCTGAGCAAGCCCGAATCGATTTGCATCAAAAACGATCATAATATTTGCATTTTTAATATT
>DAOVTB010000027.1 GCA_030633305.1 Candidatus Muiribacteriota bacterium | reverse complement strand
TTTTCTGCATTGCCTTCCAGACATCTTCTTGACGAATTGGCATATAAGTTAAATCAGCACCGCAGGCATTTTCAATAGCATTACCAAGAGCACCACAAACAGCTATCATTGAATGCTCACCAATTCCCCTGGCTCCATAAGGACCATCAATCTGAGGAGTTTCTATTATTATGCTCTCGATTTCCTCTGGAATATCAAGAGAAGTCGGGATTTTATTATCTGTAAATGAAGGATTCATAAGAACTCCTTCCTCATTGTAAATATAACCTTCACAACAAGCTGTACCAAGTCCCTGAAGCATACCACCAATTATCTGACCACGAACAGCTTGAGGATTAATTGCTTTTCCAACATCAAACGCTGAAGCAACTTTAATAATATTGTATTCACCAGTATCTGGATTTACTTCAATTACAAGACCATGAGCTCCATAAGTCCAATCCAAAGCAGGAAGTCCAAGCCCATTGGATTTATCAAGATTTGAAAGTCCCTGCGCAGTATATCTTCCAACACCGATCAATTGACCTCCAATAGCATTTCCATTTGGATAAACATATCCCAATGCCATCTGGGTAAATTCTACACGTCTTGTAACATGATGTTTTACAAAGACACCATCAGCATCATGAGCAAGATCACATTGTTGTGCTCGTAAAACCTCGCCAGCAGTATCATAAGCCTTATCAAGAAGATCTTTAGCAGCCAATATTGCAGCATTCCCAGACAAAACGAGTCCCTTTGAAGCAACGGTCTGCCAGTCATATGGATCACGATCAGTATCATTCTCAAATGCAACTTTTATCCTTTCAAGAGGAAAACCAAGCTGTTCTGCAACAATCTGTGCAATAGAAGTATAAGTTCCTGCACCATAATCTGTAAGTGCAAGGTTTACTATAACCGTAGCATCTTCATTCATTTTAAGGATCACACTTGTTGTAGTAAATGGCGGCATAGCTGGTGCTTTATGAAGTGCTGCAACTGCTTTTCCAATTTTCATTCCTGTTCTTTTTTCACGAGCCTTTTCCTTTGCTGTCAATTTCCCATAATTAATTGCTTTACTTGCAGCATCAATACACTTAACAACATTACCAGTATTTTCTGTAATTATTTCTTCTGTTAGTGTTTTTGATCCAGGTTTCATAGCATTTAGTTTTCTGAATTCAACAGGATCCATTCCAATTTTCTTTGCTACATAATCCATGTGTCTTTCAATACCCCATGAAAATTCAACGTGTCCAAAACCACGATACGCCGTTCCAAATGGTTTATTTGTATAAACTGTATATGCATCTCCCCAGGCATTTGGAATCTCATACGGACCAGCTGCCGAATATCCAGAAGCACGAGTAACATTTACTGCATAATCTGCATAAGCACCAGCATCCCAATACATAGTCATTTTCTGCGCAATAATCTTTCCATCTTTTGTTACACCAGTTTTGATGTTATAGACAAGTCCACTTCTGCATGGCAAAAGACTGAATTCTTCTTCTCTTGTTGCCTGCATTTTAACAGGTCGACCACCAGACATTTTAGAAAGTACACAAACCAGAGGTTCCAGATGTATTCCAGCTTTTCCGCCAAAACCACCACCTACATATGGTGTTATAACTCTAACATTTTTATGTGGAAGATTAAATGAATGACAGAAAAGATTTCTAACTGTAAAAGGAGACTGTGATGATGTCCATATCGTTATTTTATCTTTCATTTCCCATCTTCCTATTGAAATATGAGTCTCCATAGGAACATGCTGAACATTTGGATTTTCATATTCTCTTTCAAAAATATGGGCAGCCTGTTTAAAACCTTCTTTAACATCGCCTTTTCTAAGTTTTGTATGATTCGCAATATTTGTTCCTGGAACAGGAGTAAATACTTCTTTAACATAATCATATTTCCCCAGATCAGGATGAACAAGTGGAGAACCTTTTTTAAAGGCTTCTTTTGGCTTAAGTGCAGGTTTCATTTTTTTATATTTAATCTTAATTAGGTCTAATGCTTTTTGCGCTATTTGCGGACTTTCGGCCGCAACGGCTACAACAGCTTCTCCAAAATGCCTGACAACATCTTTTGCAAGAATATGCTTATCTACAAGATACAATCCAACCTTATTATCCAGGTCTGCACCAGTAACAACAGCATGTACTCCAACAAGTTTTTTTGCTTCTGAAACATCAATACTTAATATTTTTGCTTTTGCATAAGGACTTCGTTTTACTTTAGCATGCAACATTCCTGGAAATACGTGATCACCAGTAAAATATGCACTTCCAGTCAATTTTTCTATAGAATCAATACGTTCAGCTTTTTTTCCAACACATTTTAGATCTTTATGTAATATATTCTCATTCATATTTTATAACTCCTATTTCTTCATTTGACCAGAAGCATCTTGTATAGCCTCTATGATCTGCTGATACCCCGTACATCTGCAAAAATTCCCTTCAAGTGCTTCTTTTATCTCATGTTCAGAAGGCTTAGGATTTTCCTTAAGTAAAGTTTTTGCAGATAAAACCATTCCAGGTGTACAAAAACCACACTGAACCGCATGATGTTCATGAAAAGAATTCTGGAGTTTTGACATCTTTCCGTTTTTAGCTTCACCTTCGATAGTCTCAATTACAGCACCATCTGCTTCAACAGCAAGTACTATACAGGAATTTACAGTTTTACCATTCAAAATAACTGTACAAGCCCCACATTCACCTACTCCACAACCTTCTTTAGTACCAGTCAAACCAATTTCTTCACGTATAAATCGGAGAAGTGTCATGTTTTCTCTGACATCACGTTCATATTTTTTCCCATTAACTTTAACATTGATCTTCATGTTCATCTCCTCCTTATATTTTATCCATTATACGTTTAATGTAAGTTTTTACCATATGAATCCTATAATCCTTTGATGCACGAATGTCATCAATCGGGCTAATTGATTTTAAAGCTTCTTTACAAACCGTTGCCGAGGAAACATTACTTTTGAAATCCTTTAATAAAACAGGGACTATTGCACACGAACTGATCGCAACGCGCAATACTTTATCTTTTTTTACAATTGAAACTGCGGCCTGTGCCAGATCATGCCCCTTGATTCTTTTAAGTTTTTCATCTCCATATTTTGCATCTGCCATATCAATCGGAATCGTAATACTCTCAACAATCTCGCCGGCTTTCAAAGCAGTTTTCTTGACTCCTTTAAAAAAGTCTTTAAGTTTCATGCTTCTGCTTCCTTTTATAGAAACAATATTCACTTCAGCTCCTAGACACAGTAATGATCTACTCATATCAGCAGCAGGAGAAGCAGTACATATATTCCCAATAATTGTCCCGCGGTTTCTCAATTGAGGTGAACCTACTTTACCAGCAGTTTCGATTAGAACAGGATAGTGTTTTTTAACGTTTTTATTATTTATCAACTGGATATAGGTAACATTTGCACCTATAAGTAAACCTTTAGTCTTATTGAAATCAAGTTTAGAATACTCACCTATTTTCTTGATATCGATTAAAAGATCTGTTTTGTCAAAACCATTTCTGATGTTGACTAAAATATCAGTACCACCAGCTAATATTTTTGCAGTTTTACCAACACCGGGTTTCCCGGTATGTTCTGCAAGTAATTTTAGAAGCTGGGTTTTATTTTTTGGTGCTAAATATGAAAATTCTTTCAGCATATGTAACCTCACTAGTATTAATTTATACTATTAATTTAACTGAATTTTTGAATTTCTGCAACTGGAAATACAAAACACATGAAAGAATGATTCACACAAAGGCACTAAGGCACAAAGAAAAGAACAAAAATTAAACAATAAATTAAAAAAGAAGATTCTCGCGCAGAGAACGCGAAGGACGCAGAGAAAAAGAAATTTATTTAAGTTTTTCTTCGTGTTCTTAATGCCCTTCATGGTAAAATTTTTCATATAATTGACCTTGGAGTACAAATAAATGCAGAATAAATTTAATCTGGGATTTTTCCCGACACCACTGGAAAAACTGGAAAATCTTTCTTCACAATTTCCTGATTATAACTTGTTTATAAAACGTGATGATCATACTGGCCTTGCAACTGGTGGAAATAAAACCAGAAAACTTGAATATTTGATATTTGATGCTCTGGAAAAAGGATGTGATACAGTTGTTACTTGTGGAGCTCAACAATCAAACCATTGCAGACAGACGGCTGCGGCATGTGCAAAAGCTGGCCTTGAATGCCATCTTCTACTTGGAGGGCAAAAACCAGTTAAGTATTCGGGAAATCTTCTGATTTCGAAAATATTAGGTTCCAAAATCCATTTTACAGGTGAAAACAGAAAAGGTGAAGATATTGACCCAATGATGGAACGATTAAGAAAAAAAGGAAGTATACCTTACTTAATCCCATATGGTGGTTCAAATACACTAGGGGCCTGGGGTTATTTTGAAGCAGTCAAAGAGTTAAAAGATCAACTGAATAAATTAAATTTAGAAATAGATCACATTTTTTTTGCAACAAGTTCCGGAGGCACACAGGCAGGATTACTGCTTGGAAAAGAAGAGTTTGAGATGGATTTTACAATAAATGGAATTAATATTGATAAGGCTGAAACGGAAATCACTTTGGAAAAGACTATTCTCAATATCGTTGATGAATTCAGTCATGAAAACAATTGTGCTTTTAAAAGAAAAACTTTCGAACATCCTATAATTATAAGAGACTACGACCACCCCGGCTACGGCGTTGTAACAGAAAATGAAAAATCGGCAATCAAACTTCTAGCAGAAACTGAAGGGATTTTACTTGATCCTGTATATTCTGGCAGGGCATTTTTTGGAATGATCGATATTTTAAAATCAGGAACTCTGAAAAAAGGATCAAATATTCTATTCTGGCATACAGGTGGAATACCTGCAATCTTTGAATCTACTTAGCCATAACATTATAAATCATCAGCAGTTATAGTGAAAAGTATTTTTTTGTGAAATAGGAGACGGTGCTTGTAATCAAAAATCTTATTCCTTTTTTTTCATAATTTTAATGCATCCAGAAATTAATATGACATAATATTAATAGGAGGTGGTTAAAATGTACTTACTCCCCATTGTAACACTTGCATTCATTTACGTATCTTACTATGTAATTTATTCTGATATGGTCAAAATATTTCATTTATACTCAAAAACAAGTGTGTTCTATATTCAATTTTTTCAAACTATCATTTCAAGTCTGCTTACAGTTCTTGTCACAGCGGCTATATTAGTACTCTTTTATTATCTGGTTGCTTATTTCTTTAAGAAAATACCCGAAAGATTTAATGCAAGCTGGCGAGCTGGTCATTACAACACTTTGATTTTAATAGATTTTGAGCATAATCAAATATAATAATATTTATAATATTGAAGATTCGATCAGTAGAATGGCAGGAAAAAATCAGCCCTTCACTACACCTAATGGACTCAATTCCACTACTATATCTACTAAATCAGTTTGATCTGACATGACTTTATTTATATCTTTATATGCTCCACTTGCCTCGTCCAGGTCTTTTTTGCCACGGATTGAATGAAGAATCCCCTGAGAATCAAGTTTTTTTACTTCTTTTTCATAGTCCAACTCACGAATTGCCTGTTTTCTTCCCATTTTCCGTCCTGCGCCGTGGGAACATGACCTGAAACTGTCCTGATTTCCCAGACCTCGTACTATATAGCTTTTACTACCCTGCGAACCAGGAATTATACCTAAAAGACCATCACTAGCAAGTGTTGCACCTTTTCTATGAACCATTACATTTTCCCTGAAGTGATTCTCAATTGCAGCATAATTATGGGCTATATTTATCATTTCATCAAATTCAATATCAATTGAAATGTTATCTACAAACATTTCTTTAATTCGTTCCATCATTAAAAATCTATTTTTAAAAGCAAATTCAACACAATATTTCATTTCTTTATAGTAAGCATTACCTTCATCAGAATCTAGTGGAAGAAAAGCCAGCTGCCAGCTTTTCGGAACTTTCGAACGCCATTTTTCATTTAATTTTATAGCTACTCGATTGTAATAATCTGCAACCTGCTTACCAAGATTTCTACTTCCTGAATGAATCATAATCCAAATTGCGCCGTCAGACCCCTTCTGTATCTCAATAAAATGATTACCTCCACCAAGTGTACCTATCTGCTTCAATGCTCTAATATACTGCCTGTCAACAACAGTAAGTTCATCGTGAATAATATTGGGCATATGAATTTTATCCTGTCTTTCACGATGATGTTTGAATCCTAGAGGTATTGTTTTTCTTATATTTCCCATTACAACTTTCAATTCCTCAATCTGTATATCATCAAGAGAAGTTCTCACTGCACACATACCACAACCAATATCCACGCCAACTGCGTTTGGAATAATAACTTTGTCTTTAGTAGCAAGAACACCACCAATCGGCATTCCATATCCCAGATGAGAGTCAGGCATAATCGCAATGTGCCTGAATGCAAAAGGCAGATTTGCCAAGTTTTTTGCCTGTGCAAGTGCTGCATCTTCAATATCATCAAGCCAGAGTTTTATTGGTTTTTTTTCTGTATTTATAATGTTAAACATAGAATCTCCTCATTCCAGAAGTAAATTAACATATTCAGCAATAGCAAGTGAAGAAGTCAACCCGGGAGAATCGATACCAACAAGATTTATAAAACCTGGATAACCGTTATCTTTTTCATTTCGAATGATAAAATCTCGTTCGCATCCACCAGGCTTCTGCAATTTAGGACGAATACCTGATAATTCAGGTTTAAGGTCTTCTATATCAAGAAAGGGAAGATATTTACTGGTTGATTTATAGAAATCTTCAAGCTTTGTTAAATCTACATTATAGTCATACTTTCTCTCTGGCATAAACCATGCACTTGGACCCAGCTTCAATCTACCTGTAATGTCTGGCGTAACATGGATTCCAAGACTTACATTTTCTTTTTCCGGCACTGGATACACCAGTCTTTTTATGAATTTGTTCTTCCCGTTACCAACACTGAAATAGTCTCCCTTGCAGAAATTTATCACACTCTTTTCACTAAATTCATCCATTCCTAATGATAATGCAAGCCTATCTGATTCCAGACCTGCACAATTGATTACAAATCTGGAAAAATAAGAAAATTCAGTTCCATCTGAATCCGTTACAAAAATCCTGTATTTATAATCTTCTTCCTTAACAATTGATGTTACATTCACGCCAAATGCAGCAGATACACCATTTCCCTTCCCTCTTTCAAAAAGATGTTTCATCAGTGAATGGGTATCAATAATACCAGTTGTTTCTGCAAATAATGCACCCACAGCGGTAACCTCAGGCTCCATCTCATGAGCTTGAGAAGCTGAAATCATAGATATCTTTTCTACACCATTATCATGTGCTTTCTTCAAAAGTTTTTCCAGATATTCCAATTCTTCATCACAAGTTGCAACAATCAGCTTTCCGCAGTTAATTGCTGGAATACCAGCTTTAGAACATATCTCGTACAGCATACTGTTACCCTTTACGCAAAGTTTAGCTTTAAGGGAATCTTTCGCATAGTAGATTCCAGCATGAATCACTTCACTATTTCTACTGCTGGTTTCCTGGCCAAAATCATCATGCCTTTCCAGAAGATAAACTTTTTTTCTAGTTTCAGAAAGCTTTGCTGATATTGCAAGACCAACTACTCCTGCTCCTATTATTGTTAGTTCTGTATCCATTTTTTCCTACTTTCTTCACTGTGCCCTTGTGTGATCTATACCATTTTACTAATTTGGTCGATTAAAGTTATCTGGCGCTGGGGTCAGGGCACTGTGAATTTTTTTGAAACTTCAAAAAAAATTAAAGTGCATCTTACCCCTTTTATATTAACTATATTTTTACTCTTTCTTCTTTTTCCTTTCAATCTGCCAGGACAGGCATAACCTTTCAGGGCACAGGCAGTTGTTTGACCTGTCCCTACACTATTTTCTGTTTTGTTATTTGCTATTTATCTAACAGGGTCAGGGCACATTTCATTCAGCTCGAACTTCGAGCTAAACAAAAGTCCTTCTGACCCTAGCTGATATTAACTTTCCCCTCCGCGTTCTTTGCACGAGATTCTTCTTTCTCTTTTTCTTCGTGTTCTTCGTGGTAAATCTTTTTTTTATTTTGGACAGGCACGGGGACCTGTCCCTACACTATTAACTTTTTCTTTCATAACATTTATTATTAACGGCACAGCATCACTAATCTCTGCAACTATACCAAAGTTGCAATAATCAAATATAGGAGCAGTTTTATCATGATTCACAGCAACAATAATATCTGAATTTTTCATTCCTTCTACATGCTGTATTGCTCCATCTACTCCCAGTCCAATATATAATCTTGGTTTTACTGTTCGTCCTGTCTGCCAGATCTGGTAATCTGCAGAAATCCATCCCGAATCTGAAACTGCTCTTGTCGCGGCAAGAACTACTTCCGAAGTATTAAAGAATTTTTTTGCCGCCAAAACAAGTGCATTGCCGTACGTTTCAATACTTACCTTACTTTCAATTCCCCTGCCTACACATATAATGATCTCAGCCGAGTCCAAAGGAGGTTTATAATCTTCGTCAGAAGCTCTGGATACAATCTCAAAATCTGGAATCAAATCTTTAAGATTCGGGAAAAAAGCTCTATATTCCATATCAATATTTTCAGCTACTGGCAATGCATCAAAAACTCCAGGACGAACAGAAGCCATCTGGCAATCAGAGTTTATTGTCACAATATTAGCAACTATGTTTCCACCCATAGCAGGTCTGGTCTGTATTAATATATTCTTCCTATTATTTCCCTTCAGAATATGGTCTCCAATGTCTAGTTCTGTACAATCTGCAGTCAATCCTGATTGAGTTCCATATGCAACACCCGGTGCAAGTTCTCTTCCTGTTGGCGTTGCTCCAAATAATACGATTTGAGGTTTATTCTGCTCAATATATTCTATCATTGATCGTAAATGTATTACCCTGACATACTCATTACTTGTAGTCTCAATTCCACAAACCAGATCTGCGCCCGACTGAGCCAGTTTTGCACAATAGTTTTCAGGATTATGGGCTATAACAACAGCCTCTAACTTCACATTTAATCTATCTGCAAGTTTTCTACCACATCCAAGTAATTCCCGTGATACTGTACTAACATCTCCATTTTCAATTTCTA
This sequence comes from Candidatus Muiribacteriota bacterium, assembly GCA_030633305.1. Classification (GTDB taxonomy): domain Bacteria; phylum Muiribacteriota; class DAOVTB01; order DAOVTB01; family DAOVTB01; genus DAOVTB01. The sequence goes on along the minus strand of DAOVTB010000027.1, from coordinate 21,122 downwards.
TATATATTGATACATTCCCATTATAAAAAGAATCACCAGTTGATTTTTCTGTAACACTATGAGTATTCACAGAGGTAGATCGATCATTAAACAGCTCATAAATGTATGAAGACCATTTTTGGAGATCATTATTTCCTTCACCAAGTGAAATAAAACTGCATTGTTTTTCAGGCTTTGGTGAATTAAAAAGTTTAGTCACCCTCGTCTTTGAGCCCAAAGCCCCAGAATTAAAAACTTTCCCTTCTGAAATATCATCCATACCAATTCTGCCAATACACTTTTTTTCAGATGCCAGAATATTTCGTAAAGTAGGTAATCTCAATTCAGGTGCATTCGTAATAGTTAGAAGATTCTTATTTTGAGATGCTTTAATTATTTCTACACCATTACGTCCCTGTCTGGTATATGTGAATTCTCCATCAGAGTCCAGTTTCAATTCTTTAACATATGAGATTAGTGATATTCCAAGAGCCTGTGCGATTTGGGCCGGAACCTGAGCGGTATCACCATCTATAGACTGCTGACCACAAAAAACCAGATAGTCAGATATATTGAATTTACTACAGAGATATTTAATTCCATGAGCAATGGTATCGGCAGTAGCAAATGTATCAGCTCCAGCAAAACCAGGACTGGACATAAGACTGGCATGATCAAAACCATATTTCATAACATCTTTTATTACCATAACAGCATTATCTGGTCCCATAGAGAGAACAAAAGTCCTGACTTGCCGGCCATGTTTTTTTAATGATTCCACGGCTTGAAACGCCAGTTCTACTGCACATCCGTCGTGAGGGTTTAGAATAGTAGACAGCCGACTTCGAATAAGAGTTCCTTTTTCCCGGTCAACAGCATGATCAGGAATACCTTTTGCAACATCAGGAACACTTTTTACAAGAATTATTATATCCATTTTATTAGTTCTGTTTGATCCTTAATTTTAAATAATCAAAATTTTAATTATTATAGCATATTTAATGTGATATTTATTATGATTACACTGTATTAAAATCTTTATTCTTTCTTACCAAACCTTCTTATCTGTGTTAATCTGTGGCTGATTTCCCATTTTTTCTCTGCGTTCTCAGCGATCTCTGCGCGAGGGTTCTTCCTTTTTCTTCTTTTGGGTCTTCCTTCAACTTGACGGCAAGTCAGGAAATGAATTAAAATGTTATCTGTAGATTAATACAAAAGAAAGGTGGAGTTTATGACTGAATCAGAAGTAAAACAGAATGAACAGGAAGAAGTAAAGAACGATATCGAAGTTCTTTGCCCGTCCTGCGGACGATTTGTAGGAGCTTATGAAATTTGCCCCCACTGTCAGACACAGGTAAATACCCGTGTCAGTATCAAATTGGTTAAACGCATCGCAGTAATTGGCGCAATAGTCGGAATAATCCTTCTTTATTTTGCAGCTAAAAATCGCGAAGTACCAATGATCAATATTGGCGAGATCCAGATCAATCACAATATGGCTCTTGTAAAAGTTTCCGGTAGAGTTATCAGAGAAAGTATTCAAGATAAAAAAGACAATTTCAGTCTCACAATTGATGACGGCACTGGAAAAATCAAACTTGGTGGATACAATAAATTAAAGAAGTGGAAAAAACATTTTGGCGAAAAATTTCCAAAAGAAGGGGATTTCATAGAAGTTACAGGTAATCTGAACATTACTGAACAGTTTGGCGCTTCAATGTTTCTTAGCTCACCTCACAGACTTGTCGTTAAAAAATCATTTAATCCAAAACGGGTTAAACTTAATGATTTAAGAATCGAAGATGTTAATTCCACTTATCGAGTCACTGTAAAGATTGATTACGTCAAAAAATTTGGAATGGGATACAGTATAAGAGTCACTGACAATTCTGTTTCCGATCAATCTGCTCCTATCAGTCTTACCATTTTCGATACTGCTTTTAATCGTATTAAAAATGAAAATGTAAAGAAAGCTATTACTACAAAGGGTTCTGTTTGTGAATTTGTTGCAATTCTTGGAGAATATAAAGGAACTCTTCAATTGAAATTGAAAAGTCCTGATAATCCAAATTACTTCAAAGTCATTGAAATGGGTGCCGGAGATCCTTATGTTGCATCAACTACTTATAAAAATACCTATTCAACAACCTATGTCAACAAATCTAATCAGAAAGCAACTCCTGAGCAAATCAAAAACCTTAGTAAAGATGATGTCAAGAAATATGTTGAAATCACTGGTATTATTGATGAAGTAACACCACAGGAATGGGGAACAAGAGTTATTTTAACCCAGGACGGAAGTTCAATAATGGTATGGATAAAAAAATTCATCGTTGGAAAAATGAAGCTTAATCTTGCGAAAGGTCAGAAATTGAAAGTTCTTGGTAATATCAATGACTTTAAAGGAACTCTGCAAGTGGTACCTATTTCTGAAACCGGTATCCAGGAGGTTACTGAATGATATCATTTCTCACTGTCTTGATATATACCGTACTAGGGTCATTGACAGGAGCTTTACTTTCCTTAATTCCATCACTGCATATCTACAACGTTGCAGGATTTGCACTGCTGATATGGCATGCATCCCAAAGCCTGATACCTCAAATTGCAGTGGCTCCTTTCTTTATCTCTCTGGTTGTTGCCTTTTCTTTCATCAATACTATTCCTATGACATTTGTTGGAGCTCCTGATGAATCAGCTACTGTGACAATCCTTCCAGGAACAAAAATGATGATGAGTGGAGCAGGATATGAAGCAGCTGTTCTCACTGGAACAGGAAGTCTTATTGGATTATTCATGCTTATTGCGATGACTCCATTTTTCTTCTATCTGTTTCCAACAATTCATCTGATTGTAAGCCCACATATGCACTGGATATTAATGCTCGTAATGATCTACATGCTTATGAGCGAATGGCCTAAAGGATGTGGAATGGGAAAAACTGTTCTTCAGCGCTTTCTAAATGCCTGGGGAAATATATTTGCTGGACTCCTTACATTCGGACTTGCAGGACTTCTTGGTTTGATTATTACATCAAAAAGCCCTATTTCACATGAAATGGGCTTTCAGAATATTATGCCTGTTTTTGTTGGTCTTTTTGCTATACCTTCAATAATCCAGAATCTGCTTTCAAATGAGAAAATTCCTGATCAGCATATTGCAGAATCGATAAACATCGATGCAAGAACAGCAGGTATTTCAGCATACCAGGGAGTAATCGGCGGAATGATCGCAGCTTATCTACCAGCTGTTACAGCTGGTATCGGCGGAATCATCGCTGGACACGCCACTGCTCAGAGAGGTGACAAACTTTTTATTATTTCTGGAGGAGTTTCAAAAATAATCTATTATGTAGGTGCATTTCTCTTTCTTTTTATCATCACTCCTTTATCTCCTAATGGACTGGGAAAAGGTGGTCTGAATATCATTTTGAAACCTGTTTTAACTCCTGAGAAAGGTGACTTTTTTGTCATACTATCAGTAATCCTTGTTTCTGGCTGCCTCTCATTTCTAATGCTTCTTCACATGTCCAAATGGGTTCTGGCATTTTTAAAAGTAGTTGATTACAGACAGATTTACATTGCTTCACTGATCCTCATGTTTGTTATCGTTGGCGGACTCACCGGATTTATGGGATTGATGGTCATGATCGTTGGAACATTCGTTGGAATGATCCCCGTATTCTTCCATTCCCGAAGAAGTAACTGCATGGCAGTGCTTCTTATCCCAATATGTTTGAATATGGCAGGCTATGGTGATGTTGTAATGGAATTTTTAGGTTTATTATAAATCAAATGGTCCTTTGACCAGGAAGGAAAAATTATGAAAGGATTAACACATTTTATGAGCGGCGTTGCTCTGGCATCCTTTTTTACTCCTGCAGTCTTGATGGCAGGAAAAACAGGATCTTCAGCAACAGCAGCGGCTTCTTTTATATTAACCCTTGGCGGGTTGTATGGAATTATGCCAGATACTCTTGATTTCAAAATGGGACAGTTTTTCAGTGAACCAGATTTTGAAGTCGATTGTGATCCATCAAATCCTGATCCACAGAAAATGGCTGATCAACTTGGAGAAGCCATTGACGAATGCTGGGAAACAGGAAAAGATATAAAAGTTCAGTTTTATCCAATGAGACTGGCATCCAATGTTTGGCAACAATACGTTATTAAATTTGATGGTAATACAGACGAAGTTTTTATCGTAATTAATGAAGCTGTTTCAACTTCTCAGATACCTTTTATGGGTACTGAGCCTGAAAAAAGAGTTGGACGATGCAAAGTTAAGGCAAACTTGCTTGAAACACACGGAAGACCATCAGTTGTTGATATTCTCAGCGGTCCACAGTTTGGGTTTAAGAAAGATGGAGAACATTTGTTAATTGAATTTCTCCCATGGCACAGAACATGGAGCCATAGCTATGTACTGGGAGCACTATTAGCTCTTCCAACATATTTTATTGCTCTTCTTATGGGATTTAGCCTTCCCTGGCTTTATCCTATCATCGCCTTTCTTGGATTTGCAATTCATTTAACTGAAGATCTAACTGGTCATATGGGCGGAAGTCTGATCTGGCCGATAAAAAAAGAGCGGTGTAATGGTGCAGGATGGTTCAGAGCAAGTAATCCTCATATGAATTTCCTGATAGATTACACATGTGTAACAGTTATTATTTATAACCTCTGGAGAATTACCCCTCCATTGTACAGGGTTGGAAAAAACACTGAAATATTAACGGCTTTGCCATGGTATCTGTATTACTTTGTATTCCTGGCAATTCCAATAACAATATATCTTCTGATAGTCAAGTTCTCCGATAAATTAGAGGATTCAAAAAGTTTTGCCGCAGTTAATGCTGAAAATTTAGTTGATGAATTCAAGAAAATTGAAGGTACAATTGATATCATCGAAGAATTATCTGAAGCAGATACACTACTTGCTGAAGAACTGGAAATAAGAAATAAGGAAACCAAATTTGGCATGGACCAAATCGACGGTATGTAATCTTTATAATGGTGCCAGATGGTTTTAAATCCTCTGGCACCATAGTATTTTAAAATTTCAAGGAGAAAATTATGAAAGCTACTTTTGTTCTTATCCTTTGTGTCCTGTTATTTCCAACCATAATTCACTGCAGTGAACTTCCATCTGATAAACTCGTCCAGGAGCTTTACACAAAATCAGGTATGGAAATTCAAATCAAGCAGGTACCTTTTCTCATGATAACCGGCATGAAACAGGAAGCTTCCAAACAAGAACATATTACAAAAGCCGAGATGAAAGCTCTTGAACAAGCTGTACAAAAATACTATTCTCCTGATTATCTGAAACTTAAAACCCAGGAATTATTAAAAAAGAAACTATCCCGAGCAACAATTAAAGATGTTATCAAATGGCTCGATACTCCCCTTGGAAAAAAAATAACACGATTTGAAGAAAAAGCTTCTACCCCGGAAGCAGTTTTAGAAATGCAGAATTTTATTCAAAAATTCAGTGGCGCTTCGGCTCCTCCAGATGACCGAGTCAGGATTACGGAAAAGATTTGTAAAGCAACTAAAGCTGCAGAATTTTCAGCTCAGTTAATCTGTGATATCCAGCTTTCTATTGCGAATGCTTTTGCAGTTGCGGATAAATCTGAAAATTATAAAAAATTTGAAGCCTTCAAAAAACAGATTGAAAGCGGAAAACCGCATATGATAGTTCTCATGAAAGAACAAATGAATCTCAGTTATCTGTATGTCTATAGGCTTTTAACCGTCCCTGAACTTACAGAATATTATAATTTTATTTCAACTGAGTCTGGTATAAAATATTCAAATGCGTCTCCTGAAATAATCACAAAAGTCATGCTGTTATGCAGTAATGAACTTGGTAAATTCATGGTAACGTTGTTTAAGAAACATGAGAAGAAAAAATAATATTCTGATCGGTTTCTTCCATAAGTAGAATGACGTTTAAATCTACACTTTTCTTTGTTCCCAAATTCTTTTGTGAGTTACAAGTCAAAAAGCTCTTGTCTGATTTGTATTGACAGTCAATCCAGATTAAAGTTAATATATCATTATAATTAATAATATAAGGGGTATGTATGAGAAAAATACTGATTATTTCCTTAATGCTATGTCTTTTGATGTCACTCAGCAATGATTCATTTGCTGGCGTTGCAAAGTTTTCCTCTCTTTTAAGCAGTACTAGAGTTGGAACAGTAAAAACCAGTGGTGCAATAAAAATACCATTTATTACATGGGGTGGAGATGTTGCTACTTTTTATGCGAATGGCGGATTAAAGACAAAAAAAGGATCGATTTTTGATAAACTCGGTCTTAATATTGAGCTTGTTCCTGGTGATGATTTTACAAAGCAGGTTGAAAATTATCTTGCTGGAAAAAGTCCTGCAATTAGAGGAACTTTCAGAATGTTAGGTATGGCCTCTGAAGTAATTGGTTCTTATCCATCAACTAAGGGACATATTGTTTTGCAATTAACCTGGTCTACTGGTGGAGATAATCTGGTTGTCAGGAAATCAATCAAAAACCTGAATAATATTAAAGGCAAAAAATTTGTTCTGCAAAAAGGTGGTCCACATGTCGGCATGCTGGACGATATACTAGTTTCTACTGGTCTTTCCTGGGACGATATTGAAGTAGTCTGGGTCAAAAATCTTGGTTCAGGTCCAGGCGTAAAAGATAATACATATCCCGCAAGTGCATTTAGGAATAAAAAAGATATTGACGGTGCCTTTGTAATCAGCCCGGATGTTACAGGCCTCACAGGTGGATTCGGAAGTACTGGAAGTGGTGCTGAAGGTACTGTAAAAGGTGCGAGAGTTCTTATGAGTACTAAAGAAATGGCACGTTCAATTGCTGATATGTATTGCTTCAGAGATGATTTTTATAAAAGTAACTATGAGTGGATAGAAAAATTTGTTGCTGGATACCTTAAAGCTTGCGAAGAATTAGTACAATTTAAAAAAAGGTATGAAAGATCAGGCAGTCGGGAATATTTAAAACTACTTAAACTTTCTCAAAAGATATATGGAACAGACTGGTTTCCTGCACTTGATGATGTTCATGGTTTGATTAGTGACGTCAGTTTTGTAGGTTATCCTGGAAATGTAAAATTCTTTACCCAGAAAAATAACATGAACGGATTTGAATCTATCCAGAAAAATGCCTTAAAAATGGCAGTATCTCAAGGTTATGCTGAATCAAAATGTGGGTTTTTCCCGTCTGGATTTGATTATTCCAGTTCTAACTTTACAAAAAATATATCTAAACGTACAGCCGTGAAGCAAAATAAATTTCGTGCTGAAGCGCTTGAAAAAGAGATTGCAGCATTGGATTCAGGACAACTGGATGAAGATACTCTTTTGAGTTTTACAATCCAGTTTAAACCAAATCAGAATGACTTTTCACTTCTTACATATGGACCCGAGTTTAAAAGAGTTATAGAACTAACCAGCAAATTTTCAGGAGCAGTTATGACTGTTCGTGGACATAGTGATCCTACAAGAACTTTACTATTCCTGATTAAAGCTGGTATCAATAAGGGAATAATCAAAAAAACAGGTTCAAAAAATGCTGGCTATAATTATTATATCAGTGGTTCTCAACTTAAATTAACTAATACAAAAAAAATCATTTCTCTAATCCGATCAGGGAAATTTGATGGTGATTCCAAATACAATCCACGCGAGATAATGCAATCTGCAACCAATTTAAGTAGAAACCGCGCCCAGGCTGTAATTGATTCTCTTATCAAGTATTCAAAAGAAAACAATTTGACAATTGATGTCTCACAGATTACTCCGGTTGGTGTTGGAATCAGAGAACCAGTAATTGCAAAGCCAAAAAATTTAGGCGAAGCAAAACAGAACATGCGTGTAGAATTCAGATTAATAAAAGTATCCGGCGAAGTCAGTAATACATCTGACTTTGATTTCTAGAAAAGGAGTCATCGATATGAAAACATATATAATCACTTTGCTTTTTATCTTTTCCATAACTTTCGCTCCACAACTTTTTTCTACTGCCCTGACCAATGATAATGTCGTTATCATCCTTGATGCTTCAGGTTCAATGGAATGGAAAATGCCTGATGGAACTGTAAAAATGGACGCTGCTAAAGCGGCTTTACTTGAAGTGTTAAATCAGGTTCCTGAAACTACAAGAATTGGACTTCTGGTTTTTAGTGCTAGAAATCTAAAGGATGACTGGGCTTATCCACTTGGCGCACGCAATGACGAAAAACTTATTGAAGCTATTAAAAAACCAGTTCCAGGATATCGTACTCCTCTTGGTCAATATATGAAACTTGGTGCAGATAAACTTCTGGAACAGAGAAAGAAGCAGCAGGGATATGGAACATACAGACTTCTTATTATCACTGATGGCCTTGCAGATGATCAACATTTGATCGATAGATACCTACCAGACATTCTTTCTCGCGGAATTATTATCGATGTTATTGGTGTGGATATGAAAAGTCAGCACACTCTGGCAACCAAAGTTCAAAGTTATAGAAAAGCAGATGACCCAAAATCTCTGGCTAAAGCTGTTAAAGAAGTTTTTGCTGAAGTCAGTGTTGACAACGATTCCAAAAGTCTTGAAGAAGTGTTTCGCGAACTTGACAGCATTCCAAACGACTTAGCCATTCAGATTATAAAAACTCTCGCTGAAACTGGAAATCAACCAATTGGAAAAACTCCAATGATTAAATCACCTAACCGTTTTAAAAATACACAAAAAAAATCAAGTTCGTCTAAATCATCCAGTAAAAAAACATCAGATGATAAAGGCGGATCAGATGTTGTATTTTATATTATTGTGATAGGTATTATAATGGTGGCAAGCGGCAAGAAAAAAAAATAAATGTAGATAATTTGTTGAGGTAAAACTAGGGAAATATGGGAAATAAAGCACAGGATTCAAAAAGACTGACTAAAATGATCGTTATTATAATAGCTATCGTTATAATTGCGTTTATTGGCAAAACTTATTATGTTCCAAAATCCAAAAAAAAGCTTGTTAATGCAACTGGTTCCACATCAAAATATAAGTATGAGATCACTGTTGCAATCGACAGTTTTCCGGGTTATGCAATTCTTCGTTCTGACGAGATGAAAAAGAATCTTGCATCAAGCGGAATCTTATTGAAATTTATTGATGATGGTGGAAACTATAATGAAAGGATCGGCAAGCTCAAAAAACGAAGTGTAGATCTGGCAGTATTCACAATTGATGCAAATATAAAGGCATCTTCAAAGCTTGGTGAATTTCCAGGTTCAATGATCATGATCATTGATGAAAGCAACGGAGCCGATGCTATTGTTGCATACAAAAATGCATTACCTGATATTAAATCACTAAACTCCCCTGACGCAAAATTATGTTTCACTCCTGATTCGCCAAGCGAGACTTTAGCAAGAATACCTGTTGCTCATTTTGCACTTCCAAAACTAAGCAAAAAGTGGTGGAAACACGGCGATGGAGCCCAAAAGATATATAAACTTCTGAAAAAGACTTCATCAAGTGAGAAAACAGCATTTGTTATCTGGGAACCATATGTACTTAAAGCTCTTGAAAATCCTGCTGTCCATATTCTCTTTGATTCTTCCAGAACACGAGGTTATATCGTGGATGTACTTATGGCAAACAGAAAATTCCTTTCAGAAAAACCTGAATTAATCTCTAATATTGTATCAGCTTATTTCAGTTCACTTTATTACTATACACATAAAAAAAATGGAATGGTTGATCTGGTTATGAAAGATGCTGCTGCGGGTGGCGAACCATTAACTAAGTCTCAGGCAAAAACAATTGTAAAAAAAATACGATGGAAAAATACACTTGAAAACTATGCTCATTTTGGTATTTTAACTAATACACTTGGACTTCAGCATATTGAAGACATGATTCGTAATATAACTGATGTATTGATCAAAACTGATGCTCTTTCTGATGATCCAGTTGACGGAAACTATTCATCGCTTTTCTATGATTCCATTCTAAAAGAACTCCACGAAAAAGATTTTCATCCAGGAAAGTTGAGCAATCAATTTGGTTTGCAAACTTCTGATAATGAAAAAATATCTAATGATCTTGACCTTAAGGAATTAAATGAATCAGAGTGGAATGAACTGTCAATAGTCGGCGAATTGAAAATCGAACCTATTTATTTCGGGCGTGGTAATGCAAGAATCTCCATGCAAAGCAAATACGAAATGAATAATCTTGTAATGGTACTTAACTCGTTTCCACATTATTATTTGAGATTATACGGCAATACTAGAAAAGTTGGCGATGCTCAGGCCAATAAAAAACTTTCTCTGGACAGGGCAAATTCCGCTATGGAATTTTTAGTTAACAAAGGAATCAATAAAAACAGGATAAAAGCAGAAAGAAAAAATCCGAATTCACGATTAAAAGGTGCCAGTGCACAATCTGTTATATTTCAATTTTTACAGAAAGGTTACTAGAAAAAGTAAGAAGAAATCACACAAAGGCACTGAGGCACAAAGAAAAGAATAAAGAAGATTCTCGCGAAGAGAACGCAGAGGAAAAAGTTAATATCAGATAGGGTCAGGTCGTGACCTGTCCTAATCAAAATAAAAGAATTGCTATGAATGATAGAAAAGAATTTAGAAAAAGAATGGCATTAAGGGTACTGAGTAAACCAAGATCTCTGTACCCGTTTTCTGGTGGGCTCAGTCTCATACTGGTTCAATGGGGACTGGATCTTATGCTGCCAATGCTCAACTTCATTGGTTTTGCAGGAATCATCATAGGTCTTGCTTCTCTGGTTATGAATTTTGTCGATCTGGATGATACCGCTGAAGAAGTATACGAAGAAATGAACACCAGTGAAAAAAACAACAAGGAACAGGCATTAGAAGAACTTGAAAAGGCACTAATAGAAGACAGCGATCCAAGAACTCAGGAACTGTTTAATGATCTAAGAAATATCTTCAACAAATTTGTTGAAATTGCAAGTGATGGAAGCACAAATGCCGAGTCTGCACAATCAATAATGAACAAAATTCATATGATCTTTGAAACATGTATTTTGAAATTCAATAGAACTCTTGTTCTTAATACTCAGTCTGCTTCAGCATCCAAAACATTAAAAAGGAAAATTCTTACCGAAAGAGAAAGTATCATAAAAGAAATAATTGACAGTATTGCCATCCTGAATGATATAGTTTTTAATTTCGATAAATATCAGGCTACCGAAGAAGCACCTGGTAATCTTGCAAAAATGAGCAAGGAACTTCAACAGGAACTGGAAATTGCAAAAAAAGCTGATTCATGGACTAAAGAGATGTTGAATGAAACTAATGACCGTGATAGAGAATAAAGGAAAGGATAAAGAAGATTCTCGCGCAGAGAACGCTGAGGACGCAGAGAAAAAAGATAGAAGAAAATGGAAGATAAATTTAAAAAAATAAAATCAGAAGTAGAAAAAGAACTGGTCTGTTCTGCTCATAATATGGACCATGTAATGAGAGTCTATAATTTGTGTATCGTTCTAGCTGAAAATGAAGATGTAGATATCGAGGTAATTAAAGCAGCAGCTCTCCTTCATGATATCGGACGTGCCCAAGAGGATGCTGACCATTCCGGAAATACAGATCATGCCATATTAAGTTCTGAAATGGCATTGCCAATTTTAAAAAATCTGGAATTTCCAGAAGATAAAATCAACTTGATCTGCGAATGTATCATACAACATAGATACAGATCTGGAAATCAACCAGATACTCTGGAAGCCAAAATACTTTTTGATGCTGATAAACTTGATACTCTTGGTGCAATTGGAATTGCAAGAAGTTTTGGATGGGTAGGCAGAAATAATGCAAAAATATATTTAAAAGTGCCTCTTGATGATTATATCAATGAAAATCTGGGCGGAAAAATAAATGGTCGTATACAGGATAAAACAAAACATAGTCCTCAGATCGAATTTGAAACAAAATTAAAATTTATTGGTGAAAGGTTATACACAGATAAAGCTAAGACCATGTGTGATGAAAGATTACAATTTTATGAAGATTTCCTTAAACGCCTAGAACGGGAGATCAAAGGTGAAAATTAAACTGTTCAAAAGTTCAGCTGATATTGATATTCTCGTAGGACAGGATGATGCATCAAATGATTATTTGAGCCTTAAACTGGCAAAAGCAAATGATTTATGGTTTCATGTTTCAGGATTTCCTGGAAGTCATGTAGTATTACGTTGCGCTGATTGCGATGAAGATAGAGACAGCATTAAAGAAGCGGCAGCCCTTGCTGCCTGGTTTTCTAAAATGCGGAATGGAAAAAATGTAGCCGTTCATTATTGTATGGCCAAATATGTCACGAAACCAAGTAAAGCGAAAGCGGGTACTGTAAATATAAAGAAAATGAAGAAAATTAAGGTAAATCCAAAACTACTTGATAATGCCCAATGGTATGAATAGATTCTCCTATTGATCACTTTCAATCTATTTTTTTCTTTGTGCCTTAGTGCCTCTGTGTGAGCAATTAAAACTTGGAATATTTTCTTAAAAAGGTTATCATGTCCTATATAATATATTAATATTAACAGGAGGAATCATGTTAAAAGCAATAGGTAGATTATTTAAAGCTGTATATTATCTGATTACATTCAGATTCAACGATGCGGCAGATACTTTTTTAAACCGCCCGGAAATTATGGGTGCAAGATATGACGAGATTATCGTTGATAAAAGGCACCGTCTTAATGAATATGTCAGTGCTGTCAGTGCACTTAAAGTCCAGGAAGAAAAGAAAAAGGTGAAAATTAAACAACTTGCAATCGAACTGGAAAATGACAAAGACGTCATGGCAGATATTCTTGGAGAAGCTAAATTATTGATGAGTGAACTTGGTGATGGCGAAGATATCGAGACCAATCCAGATTATATCAGCCTGATGAACGAATATAAGGACTATGCTTCAACAGCCGAACAAAAAGAAATTAGAATAGAAGATCTGGGTGTTGCAATGAAAAAGATTACTGATTCCATTTCACAACATAAGCTTGGCCTTGAACAACTCCAGCGGGATCTTGAAAACCTTAAAATTGAAAAAGCATCTGCGGTTGCGGAAATGATCTCTTCAAAAGAAGAAGAAAAACTTGCAAAAGTCATTGCTGGTATGAGTGAAGATTCTTCAGAACAGGAACTTGAAAAACTCAGAGACGTTCGAGCTGAACAAAGAGCTGATGCTGAAATATCCAGAGAACTTGCCGGAATGGATGTTAAACAAAAAAGAAACAGAAGAATTGCTAGATCACGAGAAAACAAACATGCACAGGAATTTTCACAGCTTGTTGGACTTGCAAAAAAATCTGATGACAGCACAAAAACTGAAAAAGTTAAGAAAAAGAGAACAAAAAAAACAAAATTACCTGAATAGAATAATAAGGAGATAGATATGAAAAATTTATTTATATTAGTTTTGATAGTCAGTTTAACATTTACATTTGGTTGTGGTGGTTCTACACCTCCTCCTGCCACAGATAAACCCGTAACAGTGCAAGCTAAACCTGTTGGGGAAGCACAGAAATTTTCTCTTGCATGGAGCGAGTGGCCAGGCTGGTCAGTATTTGGTGTTGCTCATGAACTCGGAATACTTGATGGCAAAGAAGGAAAACTTGGAACAATAGAAAAAAAATATAATGTTGATATTATTTTAAAAGAAATGGAATACGATCCATGTATTACTGTATATGGTTCTGGTCAGGTTGATGCAGTATGTCTTACAAACATGGATACTCTTCCAAACTGTCTTGGCGTTAAAAGTGTAGGAATACTTCCAAACGATACTTCAGAAGGTGGAGATATGTGCATCGTTGTTGGTATCAAAACACCTGCTGATCTCAAAGGAAAAACTGTATATGGACTTGAGAAAAGCGTCAGTCAGTATATGCTGGTTAGAAATCTTGAACTGAATAACATTAAAGAAAGTGAAGTTAAATGGGTCAACATGGATCCAGCAGCTGCTGCAACAGCAATGCAACAGAAAAAACCTGGATATGATGCTATTGTTGCATGGAATCCTTTCTGCCTCCAGACTCTTGCAACCAGAACTGATTCCACAGTTCTATTTGACAGTAGCACAATTCCTGGTGAAATAATTGATATGGTCATAGTAAAAGATTCTTCCCTGAAGAAAAAAGGTGGTAAGGAATTTGCACTTGCACTTCTAGATGCATACTATCAGGTTATGGACAGATTAAAAGACCCAAAAACTGAAGATGAAACCCTGAAACTGATTGCCGAAAAATTCAGTAACCTTAGCCTTGAAGACATGAGAAAAGTAAAAAAGGGAACAAAATATATTTATACACCTGAAGAGGCTCTTAAATTTTTTGAAAGCGATAAAATCAAAAAAACAATGGAGCTTGTTGTTGATTTCTGCGTTTCACATGCAGTCGTAGATAAAAAACCTGTTGTAAAATTTGGAAATGAAAAAGACGCTGGAGATGCTGATTTCAGATTTGATCCTACATATTTGAAAGAGATCATAAAAACACGTAAATAACTGAGGTAAAAAATTGATTATTAGAAAACCCTTCCAGGAAAAATGGAAACCCATACTTATTGGATTGATTTCCATTTTTCTAATGATTGGATTATATTTTTTCATGTCTTTCAGACAACATGAAATTAATCCAAAAGACACCACTATTCCAACTATAACTCAACTCATGAAGGGTTTTTCTAAAATCACAGCAGTGTCTCACAGAGGACAGACTTGGATTGGGCAGGATTCAAAAGCTACATTATACAGACTGTTTCTAGGTATTGGAATGTCAGTTATCTTATCACTCCTTATTGGTCTTTCAATGGGATGCTTTGCTTTTCTGGAAGCTTTTCTTCTGCCGATCAATGCTCTTCTAGCCAAACTGCCACCAACAGCAATGCTTGCTGTTTTTTTTGTACTTACTGGCACTGATACAACCATGTTTATTGCAATGATTGTATTTGGATTAACACCTACAATATCACAAAACATTTATCTTGCAGTAAAACAGATACCGATGGAAACAATTTATAAATCTTATACACTTGGTGGTAACAGTTTTGAAATTGTATACAAGATCATTTTTAAAATGGTTCTACCTGCCATAATAGACAGTATAAGACTTTCAATTGGTCCTGCCATGGTTTATCTGATCGCTGCCGAAATGGTTGTAGGTGATGTTGGATTCGGATACAGAATAAGGATACAATCCAGACTACTTAATATGTCTGTTGTTTATACTTACCTTGCCTTCCTCGCTTTTTTTGGTTTTTTCATGGATTTTCTTCTGAAATACATAAAAAGTAGATTATGCAGCTGGCAGAGGACATAGAAAATGATAGATAAAAATGATATTGTTGTAGAATGTAAAAATATTAGTCATTGGTTCGATTGCCGTGATGATAATAAAAAAATTGGCAATCTTTGGCAAGGAAATGACTTTAGAAAAAAAGTTCTGTATGATGTTAATATCAAGGTCCTTAGAGGAGAAATCGTTGCACTTGTAGGTCCATCTGGATGTGGAAAATCAACATTACTAAAAGCAATTCTTGGAACACATCCTCCTCTTCAAGGAGATGTCATTATCAATGGATCTATTTCGTACAAACCATCACGGCATTGTGGAATCGTTTATCAGACTTATTCTCTTTTTCCTTTTTTAACAGCTATAGAAAACGTTGCCATTGGACCACTTCTTGATAAAACAAATACTGTCTCAAGAACTTTCCATCCATTTAAAACACAAGAAATGAAAAAAACATTTCATAAACGGGCAGCTCAGCTTCTTGATGATCTTGGGCTTGGGAATGCTCTTAACTCCTATCCTCATGAAATGTCTGGTGGAATGAGACAGAGAACTGCAATTGCACAAGCCCTTATTATGGAACCTGAAATTCTCCTGCTGGATGAACCTTTCGGAGCATTAGACGAGACAACTCGTGAAGAATGTCAGCGACTTCTTCTGACTCTTTATATGCAGAATGAAAAAAGGAGAAATGAGGGAAAAACACCGTATACAATATTAATTGTTACTCATGAATTAAGTGAAGCCATACTTGTCTCTGATCGTGTCATAGCCCTTTCACAACATTGGAATTGGAATAATAATTCCCAAGACTGTCCAGGTGCTACTGTTGTTTATGATAGTCCTGCTCCAGTTTATCCTCCTGACGTTGAAAAAGAAATCCTGGAATTTACTTCCCAGAAAAATGAGATAAAAAAGGCTGCATTTGATCCAAAGTATTGTCAAAGTCGGGATATTTATAATAAATACTGGAAACTTCTTTTAAATAGTTAAAAGCTAGCCACAGATTAACGCTGATTAAACACGGATAAGAAAATAATGTGGCAATAATTAATGGAGTCCAAATATGAAATATGATTTTTTAACCTCGCTGGCTAGAACTATCAATTCAGGGGCCAGCAATTCAATTATTCTTCATGGTAATATCCAGGATCTTTTTTTCACAGATAATAAATATATTAATCTCACTGGTTATTTAAAAAGCAAATGGTCTATTCCAGGGAAAATACTTCTTACATACGAACTTAACGGACCGATAAGATTCAGCAGCAAGTCTGATAAGAATAAACTTAAAAAAGCCTGGAATAATTGGAAGATCAGTGAAGATTCCACTAATGGACTCCAAAAAAGTAGTGATGAAATTTCCTATTTTGATGAGTTTGAAACAAATTTTAATGATTCCATCGGGCGGCCTACAATGGCTCTGGAGCTTTTGAGACAGATTTGTCTTTGCTCCAGAAATCAAAACAGCAAGCTAAAAGAAGACCTGATTATAATTATTGAATCTGCAGACCTTTTATTACCGCAAAGTGGTAGTATTTCCTCGCTTCCATATAGCGATAGACATAGAATATCTATTGTCAAAGACTGGTTCAGTGACCCTGATTTTATATCTGATATGGACTCGGTAATTATGCTATCTGAATCAACATCAAGTATCAATGATCTGATCAATAGAATGCCGTTTGTTCTGGATGTTGAAATACCATCACCAGATCTTGAAAATCGGAAACACTACATCTCCTGGTTTAAACAAAAAGAGACTACATCCGAAACACCACTAAAATTATGGTCATCTCAAACAGAACTTGCAACTCTGTGTGCCGGACTTACAATCCATGCACTTAGACAGATGCTGAAAGAAGCTATATGCTTTAAACAGACATTAGACCGGAATATGGTCATCAATAAGGTTGAAACTTTTGTAAAAAGCCAGCTTGGCGATGATGTTGTAGAATTTAAGAAACCTGATCATACACTTAAAAAAGATGTAATCGGATCCAATAAATTGAAAATGTTTATAAAAGATTATCTTATACCGCGCATGACACTGGGTGGTAAATATTCACTGACTGGAGCTGCAATAAGCGGTCCTATAGGAGCGGGAAAAACGTTTATTTTTGAAGCTGTTGCAGCTGAAATGAACATGCCAGTTCTTGTTCTTAAACAAATTCGATCCCAGTGGTTCGGCCAGACAGATTTGATTTTTGAACGACTTAAAAGAGTTTTGGAAGCACTCTCTAAAGTAATGATTTTCATAGATGAAGCTGATACACAGTTTGGAAATCTGCAGAGCGATACTCATGATACTGAAAAAAGGCTTACTGGTAAAATACAAAATATGATGTCAGATAATAAAAATAAAGGAAAAATATTCTGGTTTCTCTTAACAGCCAGGATACATCTTCTATCTGCGGATATACGTCGTTCAGGCCGCGCTGGAGATCTTATTATTCCAGTATTAGACCCTGAAGATCAGGATCGAGAAGATTTTCTAAAATGGGTTTATCGGGCTGGAGGTATTAAAAATCCAACCACTTATAATATCAACAAACTTAATTCTGCAACTGAGAACTTTTATCCTGCAACTTTTGCACTTTTAAGAAATGAAGTAAAAGCTATGGATAAAATGAAAAAATCGAATCTTAAAGCTAATGATATTATTAAAATCGCTGAGGATATCCTTCCGGATGCAATTGCTGATGTCCGCCGGTTCCAAACACTTCAGGCGCTTTTAAACTGTAGCCGAAAAAGTCTCCTTCCAATGAAAGTAACAGATAGTTTACAGCTTGAATGGATTACTGAAATATCGGAGCTTAACAGAAAAGGAATAAATTAGTAATTTTTAAGTATTATTGACTTGCATTTTATTTTCAGGTATCATCCCGAAGTAGATATGAATTTTAAGCATTATTTTTATGTCCATAGAAAGTGATTTAATAAAATAACAGGAGAAGTTTTTATGAAATTTTTTATACTTTTGTTTAGTTTGATTTTTATGTTTTGTATTTTTGACCAGGGTTTATATGCTGCAAACCCTTCTGGAAAAGGCAAGGAGAACAAGGAACACAAAGAAAAGAAAGATAAGGAACACAAAGAAAAGAAGGACAAGGAACACAAAGAAAAGAAGGACAAGGAACATAAAGAAAAGAAGGATAAGGAACTCAAAGAAAAGAAGGATAAGGAACTCAAAGAAAAGAAGGATAAGGAACATAAAGAAAAGAAGGATAAGGAACATAAAGAAAAGAAGGATAAGAAATCTAATAAGGGACAGATAAAAAAAGCTGAACAAATTGAAAAAAAGCTTGAAAAAGAACAAATAAAACATCAACGCAGGCTTGCTAAAATAATGCGCATTGAAGAACTTTCAAAAAAGACTAACAACAGTAAACTTATTGAAGTTGCAAAAAAACTTTTAGATGTTGAGACACGGCGCCATAAAAAGTCATTGGAAAAAATCGAGAAATTAAAAAAAGGATTAGATAAATGAACATAAAAAATTACATTTTTCTTATTTTTACTATCAGTATTCTAAGCTTTTCACTTTGTATATCTGGTTGTTGTGGTTCTAAAGAAGTGGAATCTGAAAAAAAAATAGATATTGAAAAAATTGCTAAAGAGGCAAAAGCAGAGGCAGAAAAGACCATTACTGAATCAAATGCTGAAGAAACTGCTGAAAACCTGATGAAAGAAATTATTAACGATAAAGAATAGAGAAGCATCTGTTAATCGACATTTATTTATGAATATTGCTAAGGAAATAAATGTTCATTGACAGATAATAATATTTTAACTAAACTGGTTAACATATTATTTGTTTAACATTATAAGGAGTTTCTATGAACAACAGAGGAATAGGCGGAGTCGGTATAGCAGTTTTCGCTTTAATCATATTCGGAGCAATATTCTATTTTGCATTTCAGGATGAAGCAAGTATTATCCAGAACATCGGGAAAAATTATGAGTATAGAGGTTCATTTACAAATGAAGCTACTGCAGAAGATGCAATCGATATTTTCGGAAGTGCTAAAGCCCCAGAAGTTGTTAAAGTTGACCTTGAATCCTATATGAAACCTTTCATGCCAGCAAAACTTAATAATCAAAGTCAATACGTAATGAGTTACAAAGATTCTGTTGTTATTGTTTCAAATAGAAGTACATTCGATACTAAATCAGTTAAACTTAAAGAAAATGATCAGACTGTAATAGCATTATATCCACCAAAAGTAGCCGAAAAGGAATATAATGGTGGGGGTGAATATGATGTCTATGTTCATAGCGGATATCAGCCTATGTATTATAGAAGATACAGAAATAGATATGTAAGTATTCATTTTCATCCACGATACAGAGGATTTTATCGTCGCCGTTATCGAAGTTTCGGGTATGGTTCTCGAGGGTTTGGCAGAGGTAGATCCAGCCGGCGATCATTTGGAGGTTCTGGATTCCGTGGCGGTGGAAGTTCCTGGGGTAAATAGAAAGAATAAAATTACATAAGATCTTTTATTCTTTCTCGAATCAGATTCTCGATCTCATCACGCAACTTAGTATTTTTGCTTATTATCTTTGCCTGAATATTTGTATCAATTTTTGACAGAAGTGAAAATATCGAACTAATATTTCCTTCAAATTTTAGAGTATTCCAGTTGAATCCTCCAAAATAAAACCTGATATTAATCACACAACCAGATTCTCCAAGTTTCCATCCACCTTTTTTCCTGCCATCTCTGCGCGAATATTCAGCTTTGTAATAATACAGAAACTTAATTCCCTTAATACATTTTCCTCTATTGATTTCACTGAGTTCTGGATATTTACTCTTCAAATTATCTATATCATCAAAAATATTTCCAAGCAGCATTTCACAAAAAGCCTTTTTCTTCTCATCAGGCGGATGAATAGAAACCCCGGATAATGCATTTATAAAACTAAATGAGAACGTAAAAATAAGAGAAAATGCGAAAATTATTAATATTTTTTTCATGGATACTATTAAATCTCCTTAAATTCCTTCATAATTGTTTTGGTATTTGCCCACATTTATATTAATGGTTAAAATTAACTTTGGCAAATTAATTTTCAGCCATGGCAACAACATTACAGGAACTAAGTTTGGATTCTTTATGATAGTATATTTACGTTTTAGGTGAACTGTCACTCTTTGAGCTAGTACTATTTCCCTTACTACCAGAATCAGACTTTGGAGCATCTTTCTTATCATCTTTTGAAGATGCTATCTTTTCAGTTTCACTTATTTTATCTCTATCTTCAGAATTACTATGGTTATGTTTCTGCTTTCCATATTCTGTTTCATAGAATCCAGAACCTTTAAATATCACATGTGGAGCATGAATAACTTTTTTGATTTCATTACTGGAACAATGAATACACTCAGTTGTTCCTCCATCAAAGCCTTCAATAACCTCAAATTTCTTTTCACATACTTTACATTTGTACTCGTATAACGGCATACTATTCTTCTTTTTCCTTTTCGTTCTCAGCCTGCGCTGATTTCATTTGTTTAACATAAGTCATTTTCATATTTGTAAGGTTTGAACGTATTTCGCCCTTTTCCTTTTCATCCAACATATTTACTATTTTATTAAACAAAAAGTCAACAGTATCAATACTTAATTTAGCATTTTCCAAACTTACTTCAGTTGTTCCAGAATATGGATTAGCCATTGTTCCAAGACTTTCCCAACCTTTCTGAGCCATTACCGAGAGAAAACTCTTCATAATGTTATCGATTTTAAACTGTTCAGCCATCTGTTCCTTCATCTTCTGTGTTTCTTCGTTTGACATCTTTT
>DAOVTB010000128.1 GCA_030633305.1 Candidatus Muiribacteriota bacterium | reverse complement strand
CCGGGATTTCATCATCTTGCATTTGAAACTGATGATACAGCAAATGCTATAAAAGAAATGAATGAAAAGGATATCCGTATGATTGATCAAACCCCACGAAAAGGTGCTGGTGGATGTGAAATAGCTTTTGTACATCCTCTTGCAACACTGGGTGTATTAATCGAGTTTTGTTCTCATAAAAAATAATTCAATTATAGAAAGCATAAATTTATATGATAAAATATTCACATGAGCCTTATTAAAAAATTCTTCCTGCCAAAACTTGAGAAAAAGTTCTTTTTAAGGATTATCATTCTTGTCATAGCTGCTTATATCATTTTCGGTTACATATTTATACCGGTAGTTATCGATGGCCATAGCATGGATCCCACCTATAAACACGGAAAAATCAATTTCTGTAATCATTTCTATTATTCTTTTTTTAAACCTGAAAAAAATGATGTAGTTTTCATACGACTTGCCGGAAAAAATGTAATGTATTTAAAAAGAATCGTTGCTCTTTCAGGAGAAACTGTGGAATTCTGTAATGGAACCCTCATAGTTAATGGTAAAAAAGTAGATAGTAATAATTCAGAAAAATGTAACTGGACGTTAAAACCAAGAGTTGTTAAAATAGGGAACGTATATGTTATTGGTGATAACAGATCAACAACAATGGAAAAACATGTTTTTGGTCAGGTTCTGGCAAACAGAATAATGGGGGTTCCTTTATGGTAATATCCAGAATTATATCAATCATTATACTCGTCATCATCATTGTTTTCGTTATGATGAATTGTTTTCATAATGATACCTGGAAGGTGAAAAAACAGTTTGAGACCCTGTCTACTTCAATTGCAAAAAAACAGGGAGAAAAATTACTGCATACTG
The DNA here is from genome assembly GCA_030633305.1 of Candidatus Muiribacteriota bacterium. Classification (GTDB taxonomy): domain Bacteria; phylum Muiribacteriota; class DAOVTB01; order DAOVTB01; family DAOVTB01; genus DAOVTB01. The sequence goes on along the minus strand of DAOVTB010000128.1, from coordinate 12,323 downwards.
GACTTAAGAAAAATAAAATAAATGATCTCTTTGATTCAAAATGTACTTTCAAAACTCAATTATACAAAAATTCAGGACCTTTTACTCCAATGGAAATATCAAACCGGATCTTTGCTGTTCGAAACAATTTTGTTTACCTTTCAGTAAATTTTGTTGATATGAAAATTGACTTTCCTGATAAAAATACTGCCATTACAACTTTTACTGTTAAGGCCACCGGAAAAAGAAGCGACGGGAAAATGGAAAATTACTATCGCGAAGCTGATTGTGTGCTGAAGCTTATCAAAGATTCATGGCTCATCTCGGAAATCGTTACAGTAGAGGTCCTAAAGAAATAGTTTCAGGAATTTATTAAACTCATCAATCCTGTTATTATTAGCAGGCACTATTATCATATGATTTCCAATAGGTGATTCTAAAAGTTCTTCAACATTTTCATTGAATTTCAAATTAACCTGAGTGCGGCAACGTTTATCACTGTATTCAAATTCAGTTTTTACTGCACTGAACAATTTAAATTCAGATAATTCCCCATTTATCTTAAATATAATGAACTCTTCATCCTTGATATCTGCCTTGATTCCTACTCCAATACCACTTTCATAATGTGTTGGATACTCAATGTTATCAGAAATCGTTTCAGGTATTGTACAATGGGCAAATACTACTGAATTGTCTTTGACTGATATTTTTGATGGATTAGACATGAACACTGGAGTATTAAAATACGTTGAAGCCAGAATCATTGTCAAAAGTGAAGGTATATCCCCTTCACAAGAAGTAATAATTCCTTCATCATTCAGTTTTGAAACTGCTATACAACCGGTTGTCGATATCTCAGGAATCAGATCAAAACATTTTATACTTAAAAAGTCACAGCCTTTTTCTAAACAAAAAGATTTGATATTCTTATAGAGTTTAAAGGATTTTTCAAATTCTCCAGTTATTTCACCAGTTCGAAGTTCATCACAGATTATATCATCGAGATCAAAAGTTACAATCTCTATTCCTATTTTTTTCTTCAATATAGAAGTATCATAATGACTACCGATCAACCATGAAGAACTGCCTCCTATTAGACCGATTTTACTGTTAAAAAGCTCACTTCTTATGTCATGATACTTTCTTAAAAATAGTAGATCAGCAGCTGTTTCTACGTAGATAAGCGATCTACTGTAATCAAAGTTTGATTTAATAAATGATAGAATCTCAAGGCCTGCAGGCAATGAATTATTGAACGAATCTCCAATAATGAAATAATTATATGGTAGACCTTTTTCCGCAATCTTCTGAAATTTACTTTCGCATCCACCACTAGTAAGCAGAAAATATACTATGTCATAATCATCAGTCAGATTATTAATACATGGTACATCCAGAAATACACTGCAGAAAATATCTTCAACAATACTCTGTTTCTGCCTGTCAACAGTAGAGGCTAATAAATAATATCCAGTTTTGATTTTATTCATATAAGTTGATTACTTTTCTTCAGGAATTATCAGATTCAAAATCACACCACAAAGTCCTGCAAGTCCAATTCCACCAATCTGAAAATATCCAACATCTAGAACAAGATTACCAATACCTACTACAAGTATTACTGATGCAATCACAAGATTTCTATTTTTAGAAAAATCTACTTTATTTTTAACAAGAGTCTGTATACCGATTGAAGCTATCATTCCAAAAAGCAGAATCATTATTCCACCAAGGACTGGTACAGGAATCGTCTTCAAAAGTGCATTTATTTTCCCGATAAATGATAAAGATATTGCTGAACCAGCAGCAATTGTCATGAGAACAGGGTCACATACTTTGATAAGGGCTAGAGCACCACTTACTTCAGAATAAGTCGTATTTGGTGGTCCACCAAAAAGTCCTGCAACTGTGGATGCAATACCATCACCAGCAAGAGTTCTATGCAATCCCGGTTTAGTTAGAAAATCTTTCCCGGCAATATTTGAAATAGCCGCAATGTCACCAATATGCTCTATTGTTGGAGCAATTATTACAGGCAACATGAAAAGAATGGCTTCCATATTAAAAACCGGAAAATGAAAATCTGGAACTTTAAACCATACTGCGGTTGACAATGCATTAAACTTTACAATCCCTAATCCTATTGAAACTACATATCCTGCTGTAATACCACCAATAATTGGCAAAAGTTTAAATACACCTTTCCCTTTTATAGATATAAAAATTGCAGTCAATAGCGATATCATTGCAATAATAATAGCGTATTTATATGGAATATTCGTATTTTTCCCTTTTGCCATATCAACTGCAACAGGTGCAAGTTTAAGACCTATTGCCATTATTGTAGGTCCAATAACAATAGGCGGTATGTATTTTGTAATGGTCTTCATTCCAAACTTCCAGATAATAAGACTTATTACTATTTGAGTCAAACCACAGGCTATTATCGCACCACCTGCAGTTCTAATTCCCATTACCGGATTGGCTTTACCGTATGTTGTAACTATATAGGAAAGAGGTGCTATGAATGCAAAACTACTTGCCAGAAAAACAGGTACTGAAAATCCTGTAACAACCTGAAATAATATAGTCCCTAGTCCAGCGGTAAACAATGCTACACATGGATCAAGCCCCGTAAGGATTGGAACAAGTACAAGCGCACCAAAAGCAACAAAAAGCATCTGGACACCAAGAATAAATTTAACGATTATCGATCTGTTTTCCATACTAACCTCTTCAATATTTTACTTAAACATCTCTATTATATCCTGATGCTTCATTTTTTTAAGAATTCCTTCATCAGGTACAATTACATCATTAACAAGATCAAGTTTATTTTTCTGTAAAAGAAGTATCTTTTCTTCTATACTATCCTTCGTTATCATCTTATATACAAAGACTTTCTTATCCTGACCTATACGGTGTGTACGATCTATTGCCTGCATTTCAACTGCAGGATTCCACCATGGATCAACTATGAATACATAATCTGCAGCAGTCAGATTTAACCCCAGTCCACCTGCTTTTATACTTATAAGAAAAATTTGAATCTCATCATCAGTCTGAAATTCATCAATAACTTCCTTACGTTTCCTTGTATGACCATCAAGATATGAGTATCTGATTTTACTTTCATCAAGCTCTTTTTTTATGACTTTGAGCATCTTTACAAATGATGAAAATATAAGAACCTTGTGTCCTTCCTGAATAACAGTTTTTACATTAGTCATCAAAAGTTCGAGTTTTCCGGATTTCCCAGAATAACCTGAATCGATAAGTTCAGGATGATTACATATCTGTCTTAATTTTATCAAACCCTGCAGTATTTTCATTCTTGATCTTACAAATCCTTTTTTATTGATGAGATCACTAATTTCAAGACGAATACGCTCTTTCCAACCGTTATAAACATCTCGCTGGGCATCATCCATATTGCAATATAATGTAGTAATCTGTTTCGCGGGAAGATCTTTTGCGACATTATTCTTTTTTCTTGAAAGAATGAATGGATTTATAATACGTCTTAATGAATTAACTTTATCTCTGTCCTTATCCTTTTCTATACCTTTTATAAAAGATTTCTTAAAATATTCAAAATCACCAAGCAATCCTGGATTTAAAAAAGCAAACTGTGACCACAGGTCCATCGAACTGTTTTCTATTGGTGTACCTGTCATAATCAGTTTATGATCTGATTTCAGGCTATAAGCCGCACGAGAAGTTTTCGCAACTGGATTTTTAATCATCTGGGATTCATCCAGAATAATATAGTAAAATTTCTGTTTCTTAAAAATCCTTAGATCATTCCTTAAAATTCCATAGGAAGTCAAAATAATATCAGAATCCATTTCAAGAGAAGCGCCTCGGTCATTGCCATGATGAATTGATACTTTTAAAGATGGAGTAAATTTTTTCACCTCATCTACCCAATTAAAAATCAATGAAGTTGGAACCACAACAAGGGATGGAACAGTATTTCCGGTATCTTTGGATTTCAGAAGTAATGTCAATACCTGAACTGTTTTTCCAAGTCCCATATCATCGGCAAGACAACCTCCAAAAGAAAAATTCTTCAAAAAATTCAACCAGTCATATCCAGCCTTTTGATATTCACGCAGTTCACCATTGAAGTTTTCCGGGAGATCAACTGCTTCTATAGTCTCAAATTCCTTGAACTTATCAAGTATTGTATTAACTTTATCATCTATTTGAGACTTTGTTGAAATTTCCAGTAATGTCTCAATAATTCCGATCTGTGACCTGGCCGCAAATACCCTGTCTCCCTTCTTTTTCATTAGTCCACTTAATTGCGTCATCCTGTTAAGCCATTTCTCTGGAATTGCTCCCATCACGCCATTACTGAGCTTCACGTATTTTTCATTTTTGACTAATGCATGCATTAATTTGCTGAGGTCTATCTTCTCCTGGCCATATGAGATCTCACCCTTTAAGTCGAACCAGTCAATTCCATTGGAAACATATAAACTCATATTTGGACTTGCAGTAGTCGTACGATAATTAACCAGTTTCTGCTGTCCATAGATTTCAAATCCATTTTTTATCAATTCTTCAGTCTTGAAAAACAACCATTCATATGGATCAATATCCGGTGTCAACACCCCATATTTCCTTATAACACCATGTTCATGGAGCATAAGATATAGTTCCTCTTCTCTTTTCAATTTTCTCTTGATACAACGTAAATTACTATCCTTATCCCTTATTACAATATCATGCCTTGTACCATATGCAGCTTCAGAGCTCTTACAATATCCAAATTTTAGATCCATGGTCAATTGATTGCCAAATTCCTTCAAATATATCCTTGGAATCGGATCAACATTATCAATAGCTTCAATTCTATATTTTTCAGGTAAAACTACATTTCCAATGGAGGACAGACTGATATAATATTTTTCAATAAATTCAATTATATCTTCCTGCCTGATTCTCATATTATTCAGTTTTAATAGATACTTTATCAATTCAGTAAAAGTTTTCTGTCCTTGAAGTTGATAGATTACCTGAATTGAATCTTTCCTGGTCACTGTAATCCACATTCTGGTCTTATTATCTAATAAAATTACTCTATCATCCCTGAGACCATAGATACTGTGTTTCATTTTAGCAAAAAGTTTAAGGTCAAAGCTGGAGCCATCTATATTTGGCAGAAGATGTATCTCCATGTAAGCTTTTTCCTCTGGAAATTCAGCATTTTTAAATATTCCAGGGTTTTCAAGATAAATCGTTTTAAGACAATTTAATATCTCAATGTCTGCATTATCTTCAAACTCTGTAATAATCATATTATTATTTTTCTGTTCTTTGTATAACACCTGTTTTTTCAAGGACAGTTTCATAAGTATCAATACATGTTTTATATCTGTAGGAAATGAATCAAAATTCTGATCAACAAAATTCTCTGTTGCTGGAGTGAGCTTTCCGAAACCACCATTTTTTAAAAATTGAGCTTTACAAAGTTCTAATTTTAACGCTTTTTCCTGAACTCCTATACGGAAAAAAATCTGATACTGTTTTTTTATCTTATCTGAATCAGGTTCACATAATACCGCAGACAGATTATTCAATCTTTCATAATACAAAAGCTCTTCAAGCTCTATATCAAAATTCCCCGGAACCTCTTCCGGACTATACTTTTGAAGTATCGCTAGTTTTACGGCAAGTGAATGAATACATCTTGATTCAAGTTTATTACAACTACAGCTGCAATAATATCTTGGAGTATATGATCCTATGGTAGATCCTATTTTTACATTTTCTTCACCAACAGTACCAATAATTACATATTCACCATGAGTCTGGATGTTCACTCTGTTTTCAGTAACCATCTTATAGGCCAGCATCACAATTTTCGGAGATTCTTCTTTGATAATATCCAGTAGATTTAAATTCTGGAATAATAAAGATTTACCATTATCAGAATTTACTTCTGCGGTCCCTAACCATTCAAGTAATGTTGCAATTACATGACTACATCCTGGAGAATCTGTAGAACAATTGCAATAATTATAAATATGGTTATTAAATATATTTACAACAACATTGTATATGTTATTTTTTTCATTGACCTTTGCCGCTATAGAGTTACACTTTACATTAAGATCACTTACTTTTTGATTATTACATAGTTCCCGACCACGTTCTAAGGCGGAAACAGAAGAAGCAAGGTGTTCAATACTATCTAAAGTTATACTTGATAATGTTTTGCTCAATTGGATTCCTTTTTCTCATGAAATTTTCTTCTTAAAATGAAAGCTTAATAGCATCATTTTTACACACATCTACACATTCTGCACAGTGAATACATTCTGGATCATAAAGCTTATCATTTTTAATATTATTTACAATGGTAATACCCATAGGACAGACGGATTCACATTTTCTACATTCGACACATTCATTTTCTGTTTTTTTCAATCTTAAAGATGGCAAATGTAAAGTTTCTTTTATTTTTATAAAAATATTCTGAAAAACGGCAGTTGGACACAGGTAGTGACAAAATGCCCGCTTTCCAAATATAAGACTTACAGTAATAAAAAAAGTAAAAGCACCAAACATGGTCAAATAATCTTTAGTTGTAGTAACTGAAACGCCCTTATTCATCTTATAAAAAATGTTATATTTTAAGTGTCCATTTTTGAAAAGAAAAAATAAAATTCCTCCCATAAACCCTAACCACAATATATATTTTACTAGATATCGTTTTCCACCTTTGGGATTATTATCATTAATCCTGAAACATGCTTCACCAATGGCCCCTACCGGACATAAAAATCCACAATATGCTCTGCCAAAGATCAAAGAAGCAAAACTGATTGCTGCAAAAACAAACATTGAAGCTGTTATATATCCTTTTTGAGCTGATTCCATCAATTGACCAGGTGAAACATAATAAATTGTGACGGGAAATAAAATCAAAGATAATAATAATAGGAACTTACGAATTTTCTGTCGCATCTGTTTCTCCTTCAAAATAATTCAACTATTGCTACAACTAAGGTTTTTATAATTAATACGTCATTATACAATAATATCATTGAAAATGAAAGAGTTTTCAGGTTTTACCCAGGTATAGATTTTAAGAAACAATTCATGTCTTTGATTCTTTTAATCTTTTCTTCAATTTGCGAATTTTATCACGAAAGGCAATTGCTTTTTCAAAATCCAGTCCATCAGCATATTCCCTCATTTTTTCACTAAATTCTTCAATATAATCTGGGATCACAGCTTTCGGAATATGTTTGATGTCTTTTATATCTTCAGTTTTATGCTTGACTGGTTTAATAATGGTTTTTGGAATAATCCCATTTAATTCATTATACTTAATCTGAATCTCACGTCTTCTTTTGGTTTCTGCAATTGCTTTTTGCATTGAATCCGTATTTTCATCAGCATACATAATAATCTTTGAATCTACATTCCTTGCCGCCCTGCCAATAATCTGTATTAAACTTCTTGTATCTCTTAAAAAACCCTTTTTATCAGCATCAAGAATTGCAATAAAACCGACTTCAGGTATATCAAGCCCTTCTCTTAAAAGATTAATTCCAACTAAAACATCATATTCACCAGCACGTAACTGTCGAATTATCTCTGTTCTTTCAAGAGTATCAATTTCTGAATGTAGATATCTTGAACTGAACCCCTGGACTGCAAGATATTCCGTGAGTTCTTCAGCAAGTCGTTTTGTAAGTGTCGTTATCAATACCCTGTTCCCTTTCTTGATGGTAATATTTATTTCATCTCGTAGATCATCAATCTGGCCAAGGGTTGGGCGTATCGTAATCTCAGGATCAATCAATCCGGTGGGTCTGATTATCTGTTCTACTATCTGATTTGACTTCTGAATTTCATAGTCCCCAGGAGTTGCCGAAACAAAAACCGTACTGTTTGCTTCAATATAATCTTCAAATTCATGGAATTTTAAAGGCCTGTTGTCAAAGGCACTTGGAAGTCTGAAACCGTATTGGACAAGATTTTTCTTTCTCGAAAAATCACCTTTATACATACCGTGTAATTGAGGTATCATCTGGTGGCTTTCATCTATAAAAATTAGAAAATCATCATCAAAATAATCAAGAAGACTATATGCTTTTGTTCCATGTTTTCTGTCTTCAAAATACACAGAATAATTCTCGATGCCCTTACAGTATCCAATATGCTCGATCATTTCAATATCATAATTAGTTCTTTGCCTCAATCGATGTGCTTCCATAGGATCTAATTCAACAAGTCTTTTTTCAAGGTCCTTCTTTATGTTTTCTATAGCCTTCTGGATTTTATCTTCTGGAATCACAAAGTGCCTGGCAGGATAAATATGTATATAATCAAACTTATCAACTACATTTCCCGTTACTTTATCCAACTCTGAAATCCTGTCTATTTCTGAGCCAAACATTTCAATCCTGATTATATTATTATAGTAACCGGGAACAATATCAACCGTATCACCTTTTACTCGAAATCTTCCCGGCATAAGCTCAGTATCATTTCTTTCATACTGAATGGCAATGAGCTTTTTCATGAGATCCCTTCGAGAAATTTCCTGTCCTTTTTTAATTTCAAAACCAAGTTCTTTATAGTATTGTGGATTTCCCACACTGTAAATACAAGAAACAGAAGCTATAATAATTACATCTTCTCTTGATATAACAGATGAAGTAGCACTTAATCTCATCTGATCAAGTTTTGGATTGATTTGAATGTCTTTTTCAATATATAGATCACGGCTTGGAATATATGATTCAGGTTGGTAATAATCATAATACGATACAAAAAATTCAACTCTGTTTTTTGGAAAAAACTCTTTAAACTCGTTATAAAGCTGTAATGCCAAAGTCTTATTATGAGCAATTACAAGAGTAGGTTTTTGAATTTTCTCGATAACATTGGCCATTGTATAAGTCTTTCCAGAACCTGTAACCCCAAGTAAAGTCTGAAAATTCTTACCTTTTTTTATACCATCAACCAATTTCCTGATTGCCTCAGGTTGAGAGCCTTTTGGTGAAAATTCTGATACTAATTCAAATTTCATTTATTTATTTTCCTGTTTCTTCTCTTTCCTTCGTGCCCTTCGTGGTAATTTTTTCTCTCTGCGGCCTCAGCGTTCTCCGCGCGATGTCTTTCTTCTCTTTTCATTTTAGGTGATCTTTTAAATAATGACCAGTATAGCTTTTTTTATTCCGGGCAACCTGTTCGGGGGTTCCTTTTGCAACAACTGTTCCTCCACCATCTCCGCCGTCTGGTCCAAGATCAATAATGTAATCTGCTGATTTTATTACATCAAGGTTATGTTCAATCACAATAACGCTGTTTCCTTTATTAACAAGATCATTCAACACTTTAATCAGTTTCTTTATATCATGAAAATGCAACCCACTTGTAGGCTCATCCAGAAGATACATTGTTTTTCCTGTACCTCTTTTTGAAAGTTCACGTGTTATTTTAATTCTCTGGGCTTCTCCACCTGAAAGAGTTATAGAACTCTGTCCAAGTTTTATATATTCAAGCCCGACTCTTATAAGGGTATCAAGTTTTTTCTTTATAAACGGTATGTTTTCAAATAATTTAAACGCCTCATTTACTGACATTGCAAGTACATCAGCAATTGAAAAACCTTTATATTTGACTTCAAGTGTCTCGCGATTAAATCTAGTTCCTTTGCAATCTTCACAAGTAATGTAAATATCAGGAAGAAAATTCATTTCGATTTTAATCAGACCATTTCCATTACATGCTTCACATCTTCCGCCTTTTACATTAAATGAAAATCTACTTTTCATATAACCCCGAAGCTTCGCTTCAGGAAGCTGAGCAAAAAGGGTACGAATATCATCAAATACTTTTGTGTAAGTTGCGGGATTACTTCTGGGAGTCCTGCCAATTGGGCTTTGATCGATAATAACTATTTTATCAACTGTATCATTTATTTTTAAACTTGTATGCTTTCCGCAGGCAATATTACTCCCATAAATATGCTTTTTTAAGGCTTTATAGAAAGTTTCATATATTAAAGTTGATTTTCCACTACCGGATACACCAGTTACCAAAACAAATACACCTGTAGGAATATTTACGTTTATATTTTGAAGATTATTCTCCTTACACCCTTTTAAAGTAATATAGTTAACAGGTTTTCTTCGTTTATCTGGTACTTTAATCCTGAGTTTTCCACTTAAATACTTTCCTGTAAGTGATCGTTCATCCTCCATAATCATTTCAGGAGTTCCAGCTGATACTATATACCCTCCGTTTAAACCAGCACCTGGACCAAGATCGAGTACATAATCAGCTTTTCTGATTGTATCTTCATCATGTTCTACTACAATCATCGTATTCCCAATATCCCTCAGATGATAAAGTGTATTTATCAATTTTTGATTATCTTTCTGATGAAGTCCAATTGAAGGTTCATCCAGAATATACAATACACCCATCAGGTTTGAACCAATCTGGGTTGCCAATCTAATCCGCTGCGCTTCACCTCCAGATAATGTACCTGCTGGCCGAGCAAGTGTCAGATAAGTCAACCCAACTTTCTCCAGAAAATCCAGACGTTCTCGGATTTCTTTAAGGATCTGACCTGCAATCTTCAATTCTTTACCAGTTAGCTTTAATTCATTAAAAAATTTATTACATTTTCCAATTGAAAGTTCTGTCAGATCAATGATCGATTTTCCACCAACTAAAACGGAAAGGATTTTTTTCTGTAGTCTTTTCCCTTCACAAGCTGGACACAATGAAATTCTCATGAATTTTTCCAATTCCCGACGTCTATAATCAGAATTTGTCTGTTTATATAACCTCTCGCTCTGAGGAACCAAACCTTCCCATTGACCTGTATTTGACCAGCTGGCTTCACCGTTTTTCATACTCATTGTAAATTTAATCTTTTCGTCACTTCCATACATTAATACATCATATTGCTTCTTAGTCAGCTTTTTAAAAGATTTTAACGGATCAAACTTAAAATGTTTAGCCACAGCACCAAGATATTGTCCACGCCAGCCATCAACAGCATTCCTGTATAATGCAATTCCGCCATCTGCAATGCATCTTGTTTTATCAGGCATTATAAGATCAGGATCAAATTCCATTTTAACACCAAGTCCATGACAGGCTTCACAAGCACCAAAAGGACTGTTAAATGAAAACATCCTGGGTTGCAGTTCTTCAAAAATAATATTACATTCCGGACAAGCCATCAAACATGAAAACAAATGATCCGCTCCAGAAGAATCCTGGACGATTACCAAACCTTTTCCTTTTTCCAATGCCAGTTCCAGTGCTTCGTTAAGTCTTCCTTCATCTGATATCTTAACCCGATCAATAATAGCATCGATGTCATGTTTCTTATATCTGGCAAGGGTTATTTTTTCATCAGTACGAATAATTTTTCCATTTACTCTGACTCTTGTAAAACCTTCTTTATTAAGATCAATTAAAAGTTTTCCGTACGTTCCTTTTTTCTGTCTTACAATGGGTGCAAGAATAGTTACATCACCCTCATCAATTAAATCTTTTATTCGATCACAAATTACTTCTGGTGAAAGTGATTCTATTTTATGTCCGTGATCAGGGCAATAAACTGTTCCTGCTCGTGCAAATAACAATCTGAAATAATCATAAATCTCTGTTATAGTCCCAACTGTACTACGTGGATTTTTACTTGTTGTTTTCTGTTCAATAGAAATAGCTGGTGATAAACCTTCAATACTATCAATGTCCGGTTTTTTCATCAATCCAAGAAACTGTCTTGCATACGAGGACAGGCTTTCAACATAACGTCTCTGACCTTCTGCATATAAAGTATCAAATGCCAGTGTAGATTTTCCTGAACCTGAAAGTCCGGTAATTACTATAAATTTATCTCGAGGTATTTTGACATCAATATTTTTGAGGTTATGCTCCCTTGCACCTTTAATTATAATATCTTTCATTTTCCACTCCTCATCATAGGACAATTCTATAGGATATCATACCATGCAATTAAGCTTTTGTATAGGAAAATAAGATAAAACTCACACAAAGGCACTAAGGCACAAAGAAAAGAATACAAAATTTACCACGATTGACACGAAGAAACATAAAGGTAATAAAAAATAAGAAAATATAACTACACCGTCATCCTGGGGCAACTTAGTAATTTCCTCTAAAATTGATATAGAAGTTTATTGTGACACAGTCCGCATGTTTCAGACCAATATTAAAATAAGACTAGTTCATATATCAATACTCGTGTAATGCTACGTTGGGTAAAAAAATTTAAGTTCGGTATCATACCATTGCTTTAACCCAGCACATTGATGGATTCATTTTGT
>DAOVTB010000180.1 GCA_030633305.1 Candidatus Muiribacteriota bacterium | reverse complement strand
CAGCCCTTACTTTCGATTTATTTACCAATTGTTGGATTTGGCTGGAAAGTACTTCTGGTGCAAGATCAGTATGAAGTATATTCGATGGTTGATACTTTTAAAAAGAATTTTTATGGTGTTTTATTGCTTACAATAGTACTTGCTGTATTTATCGCTTTATTGATATCTCAAAGCATTGCAATTCCGATTTTGAAAGTTACAACAGGCGCGAATAAACTAGCTTCAGGAGAATTGGATACAAGAATTATCATGGGGTCAAATGATGAAGTCGGCCAGCTAGCAAAAAATTTCAATTATATGGCTGACAGTCTTAGTAACAAGATTCTGGAATTGAATGAAACGTATGATAAGTTGCACGTTCATGCTAAAACAATTGAAGAAACAAATGAGCATCTTGACAGAAAAGTCTTTGAAATTTCTGTTTTATATGATGTTGGAAAGAAAATGGGAGAAGTTGGACTGGATATGGACAAACTTCTCGATGTGATCATGGATAAATCTATTTCGGCAGCCAACGCTCAGAGGGGTTCGCTTATGCTTGTTAACGAGGATGACGAATTAGTACTTCAGAAAGTCAGGCTATGGGATTCAGAAAAAGCTGAAACAATAGCTCTAGAGACTTTTAGTCAAAATATTACGATCAAATCTGGCGAAGGCATAGCAGGCAAAGTATTAAAAACCGAAAAAATGTATGTTATGAATGATCCTGATAAAGATACTAATTTCAAGCAATATGATGATGAAAAACGAAAAATTAACCAATTAGTATGTGTTCCTTTATCAATAAATAACCATGTATTTGGAGTTATCAACATTGCAAATAAGCTGAATGAACAATCTTTTAATGACAAAGACACAGAACTGCTTTTGACTCTTGCTAATCAGGCTGCTTTGGCTCTTGATAATGCAAAGCTTTTTAAACTGGCTATTACGGATGGATTAACTGATTTGTTTCTAGTAAGGCATTTCAAAAATAGACTTGAAGAAGAGGCCAAACGGGCAAAAAGATATAATGGAGTATTTTCTATAGTTTTCATAGATATTGATCATTTTAAGAATTTTAACGATACATATGGACATCAGCAGGGAGACATTGTTCTTGCAAAATGTGCTGATTTGTTCAAGCAGGCAGTCAGGATCGATGTAGATATTCCTGCACGTTATGGAGGAGAGGAACTTATTGCACTTTTACCCGAGACTGATTCAGAAGGGGCAATTATTGCAGCTGAAAGAATAAGGACAGCCATTCAGGATTATGAGTTTCCAGGGCAGGAAGAACCATTACATGTAACAGTCAGTATTGGAGTGAGTACGTTTCCAGCTCATGCTGACACTGGTCTGGCTTTAATCCAGAAAGCTGATACAGCGTTGTATTTTTCAAAAGAAAATGGTAGAAACCAGACAACATTATATAATGAAGAAATGGGAGTGGTAACAGAAAAATGAAGAAAAAAATAATACTTGTCGTAGTTTTATTATTTGTTTTACATTTACATGTTCTTTATTCTCAGAAAACTTCTGCTTATAAAATTAAATCTCATATAAATTTTCTTCCAATGGGAACAGTTTCTACTACAGGAACTTTTTATCCTCTTGGTTTTGCATGTGCAAATATTATAACTTTCAGAAATCCAGGAATTGATATTATGGCACTTTCTACAAAAGGATCTCTTAATAATATAAGACTATTGAAGGAAAGAGAAGTTAAACTTGCTATTGTTCAAAGTGATATCTTTTTTTATGCGATCAATAAGATGAAAAAATTTACTGATGAAGACCATAGCGATTTGAGAGCATTGCTTTCATTATTTCCTGAAGTTGTCCAAATAGTACTGCCGGCAGATGCTAAAATTAACAGTATTAAAGATCTCAAAGGAAAAAGAGTTATTCTTGGATCAAAGGGAAGTGGTAACCTTAGTACTGCACTTGCTGTACTATCATGTTTTGATATTGATGAAACTAATATTACACCAGGTTATCTTTCATATGATGGGGCAATCAGCTCTATGGAAAATCGTGAATTTGATGCTTTTTTTCTCGTTGCCGGGTTACCTACTAAAGTATATAGAGAACTCGAAAAAAGAATGAAGTTAAAAATTTTAACTTTAGATACTACTGAGGTAAAAACTATCTGTGATAAATACAATTATTTTTCTTCAGCATCTATACCCGCGGGAACATATGAAAAGTATAAACAACCTGTTAATACAGTTGCTTTAAAAGCTTTACTTATTGCTAATACAGATCTTTCTGATGAGAATGCTTTCAATATTGTTAAAACAATATTTGATAATATCTCGTATCTAAAAAAAATGCATCCCCGAGCTGAGGATATATCATTTGAATTTTTTAAGGATGCAATTCCAGATGGCTTTTTGCATAAAGGATCAGAAAAATATTATGATCAAATCAAAAGGAAATAGGAGAATCACAATGAATTTATGGAAACTTATTTTAATTATATTTTTTACTTTAACTCTATCTTTTTATTGCAATGCATCAGGTGTAGAATGGCTTGATTCACTTGAAAAGGCACAAAAAATTGCAGTTAAGGAAAAAAAGGATATCCTAATTGATTTTACTGGTTCTGACTGGTGTGGATGGTGTATCAGACTAGATAATGAGGTTTTTTCAAAAGAAGAGTGGAAAAAATCAGCACTGAAAAAATTAGTTCTCGTAAAATTGGATTTTCCAAGTAAGCTCGTACAGACTGAAGAAAAGAAAAAATACAATAGAAGTCTTTCAAAAAAATATTTTGTGCAGGGTTATCCTACTATAATACTTATGGATGCAACCGGGCAGGTTTATGGGAAAACAGGTTATAAAAAAGGTGGACCAGAAGCATATCTAAAACATATTGATGAACTCCAGGCCCGAAAAGTAATTATTCAGGAACTGAAAAATAAAATTGAAAAGTCAAATTCTGAAGAAGCAATAAAAAATATTGAAGTATTAATGGGAAAAGTAGAAGAATGGAGATTGACTCCATGGTTTACTGAATTGATGGATAAGGCTATCGAACTTGATATAAATAATAAACATGGATTAAGGCTGAAATATGCCAGTATGTTCTCGCAAATTTATAAAGCTACTGATAGTGAACGAGCAAAAAAGTATATGAAAATAGTAAAAGAACTTGATCCTAAAGGTGCTCAACGTATTGAACTTGAAGAAAAATCAGTTGGAATATTGAAGGAAGCATTCCAGAAAAATAAATTGGATGAGGGGTTAAAGAAATTTATAGAACTTTTAAAAAAATATAAAGATCCTGAATCAGTTCAGCTCGTCAAGTTTTTCGCCTGCAACATACATTATAAAAAAGGTGATTTGGATTTAACTATCAAGAAAATGGAAGAAGCCAAAAAAGTATCACCTGATTCAGTTCTTGCCAAAAAAATTGATGAGTTATTAATCAGGATTAAGAAGAAGAAGTAAATTCTTTATAGTAAGTTTTTCTATTGGCGTACACATGGGTGAATTCTGCACCAATAAAGAAGATTACAGAAGAATAAAATATCCATAACATAAAGAGTGCAAGTGATCCTGCTGCTCCATAAAATGAAACAATATTGGAATAACTCAGATATATAGCTATTAAAATCTGTCCTGTCAGGAATAACGCTGAAGTAATTGCGCTTCCAATCCATACATCCTTCCAACGGATTTTAACATCTGGAAGCAGTTTATAGATTGCTGCAAATAATAATGTGATAACAAAAAAAGATATTGAAAAACTTGCAAGTTTTAAAATACCAATATTAGCAGGAATAATGTTTTTTAATAATCTTCCAAGAACTGAAAGACTTGTATTCAATATAAAAGAAATCAATATGATGACTGCAATACAGAATATCATCAAAAGTGATTTTAACCGCCCTCTGAAAAAAAAGAGGATGCTTTTACCCTGTCGGGGAGGTGACTCCCAAATTTGATTCAATGCATACTGAATCTGAGAAAATACAGCAGTTGCACCTAGTATGATTATTAAAAAGCTGATAAATGTTGACATTGGGTTTGAAGTATCCGTTTTCGAATTTTTAATGACGGATTGAATAAGTCTGGAACCTTTTAATCCAATATATTTTTGTGCCTTTAAAAGAATCTCTTTTTTTACAGTTTTTTCCCCAATGACATATCCTGCTGTTGAAGTTATTATGAGGAGTGCCGGGGCAAGTGAAAGAAGAATATAAAAAGCAAGTGCACCACCGTATTGAAAAGGATTAGCAGAAAACCATCTTTTCAGAGTAATGATGGTTAAAATAAATAGTTTCTTAAATTGTGACATCGCATTATTATAACATTTTTTACAAATGGTGGTATTATAGAATCGTGAGAATAATTTACACAGGTGGTTTAAAACATGAAAGAAATGCGTAGAAAAGACAGAGCAGTTACTGATGAAGAAGCAATGGCCTTATTAATAAAATCAGAGTATGGAGTATTATCGACCACTTCAAAAAATGGGAAACCGTATGGAGTACCACTAAATTTTTGTATTATTGACCACAGCATATATTTTCATTGCGCTGTTGAAGGAAGAAAAATTGACAATATACTGCAAAATAAAAATGTATCATTTTGTGTTGTAGGATTTACTGAAGTGTTGCCTGGTGAATTTGGAACCAAGTTTGAGAGCGTGATCGTTTCAGGAGAAGCCAAAGAAGTATTTGATGCAAAAAAGCAGAATGCCCTGGAAGGCTTTTTACATAAATATTCTCCTGAATTTTTAAGTAATGGAATAAAATTTATTACGGCTATGGGTGCAAGAACCAGAGTTTTTGAAATAAGTATTGATAGCTTGACTGGTAAGGCACGAAAATAAAGCAGGATCCATCTTAGTTTTTACAATTAGTATAGATTCTGCGATCTAGTCGCAGAATGACAAGTAAATATATCATTTATGAAGAATTTCCTCATAGATTTGTTTGACAATAGTAAATACTCTGATATAATAATTAGCTTATAAACTATTAATATGGAGTAAGTTGTGCCAATAATCAAAAAAATCATTATAATTTCAATACTGTTTTTTGCAATTGTAGTGTGCACGAATGCGAAGAATGGAAAAGTAATTTTGTTCGATGAAAATCATGCAGAATCATGTGGTAACGCAGACTGGTTGATTGATCATGCGTATTCAGACTGGGCTGATGTATTAAAAAAACAGGGATTTGAAGTAAAGGGGACTGGGAAAAAGAATCTGAATAAAGAATTATTCAGTGATGTTTCGGTTTTTGTTATTCCTGAACCAAATACAAGATTTACAAAAGAAGAAGTCATCGTTATCAGAGAATATCTTGATGGTGGTGGGTCTTTGTTTGCAATTGGTGATCATATTCGTTCTGATAGAAACAAAAGTGGTATTGATTCTGTTGGAATATTGAATGATATCATCAGTCATTATGGTATGGAGTTTGAAGAAAAAATATTGACTGAGGGGCCTGTTTATGGAAGAATAATAGAACATCCTGCTATCAAATATGTTCAAAGTCTTCCTTGCTGGGCTGGAACCAGTATTAAGATCACAAATGAAAAACAGGTAAAAGGATTGTATTATTTTTCTAATCAAAAAGATGCTTATATTGCTGCTTATGATGATGGAAAAACAAAAATTCTTTCAGTTGGTGACAGTTCTGTCTTTGATGACGGTACAGGTGACCCAAAGAAAAAACTTCATAATGTTTTCAATAGTATAAAATTTACAATTCCACAATTTGCACTTAGTTCGATTTGTTGGTTAAGCGGTGTGAAGCCAGGGAAATTAAGTTTGAATAGTGAATTTGAATTTATTACAGATTTGAAGAAAAACAATAAAAAATATTCAAAAAATATTGAGAATAAGAAAATAATAGGAATTGATTGTACCCACGGAAATATTGATGTCGATCAGATGCATATTTGGCTTTCTGACCTGAAAAAATACGGATATGCACCATTTTTCATTATTGAAAAATGGACAGCTGATATACTTGATAAAGTCAATATTCTTGTGGTTACAGATTGTTTTATCCCATATTCCGAAGATGAACTTTTGATAATTAAAAAGTTCCATGAAAATTCAGGAAACATATTTATGCTGGGTAAAGCACACTTTAGAAGCAGTGGACACAGTAAGTTCATGAATCAGATTTTAGAGGTAACAGGTTCAAGTATCAGACTTAATAATGATCAGGTCAAAAATGATATGGAAAAAAAGCCCTGGGTATTTAAAGTCACAGATCTTATTGAAGAAGGTTTTAAAGATGTTGCATTCTGGGCATGGTCAACTGCATCACTTTCGGTAAAGCCTGAAAAAAATTGTTTTGTTATTGGATTTGGCCCAATTGGTTGTTACAGTTCAAATAGCCCTGAAGTAAAAGATAGAAAAATCCCACTGGTTGCTGCAGAAATGGGACGTGGAAAAAATGGTAATATCATAGTTCTGGGTTGCAGTACTCTTTCTAACTATCAGTATCCAGAAAGAAGAGAAAAATACATCAGCTATGTGAATAAAAACATTAAAGTAAACTCAACTAAAGAACTAAAAGACACTGGTTTATTTAATATAAGAATTTTAGGTTTATTTAATATAAAATAGGAGAAGTTTAGATGAAAAAAAGTCTCGCGAAGAGGTATGAATGGGATGCGTTTTTATACTTGCTGCCGGCAGGTTTGATCATTATAACATTCCATGTATTACCTATCTTGTATTCATTGGTAATATCTTTTTTCAAATACTCCCCATTTAATCCAGTGGGTGAACGATTTATTTTCCATGGTGTAAATAATTACATCAGGTTACTACAAGATGAAGAGTTTTGGAGTTCTTTACTCCACACTATGTATTATGCAATTGGTACAGTACCTTTGACTATCGCGATTTCGCTTATGATAGCAATGTTTCTTAATTCAAAAATCAAGGGTGTAAGTTTATACAGGACTATTTATTTCATTCCTGTAATTACTTCCATAAATGCAGTCAGTATAGTATGGAAATGGTTGTTTGATTATCAAAACGGTCTTTTGAACTATTTTCTTTTTACATTGGGATTTGAAAAACTTCAATGGCTGGAATCACCTTATCTGGCAATGCCCAGTATTATTCTTATGTCCATATGGAAGGGATTGGGTTATAACGTTATCATTTTTCTTGCTGGTCTTCAAAATATACCAAAAACACTATATGAAGCTGGTAAGATTGATGGAGCAACTAAATGGCAGAGTTTCAGACATATTACCTGGCCGCTTCTTTCACCGACAACATTTTTTATATTGATAATGTCTACAATATCTTCATTTCAGGTATTCGCCCAGGTTTTTATGATGACTCAGGGTGGTCCTATGAAGTCAACGACTGTTGTTGTGTATTATTTATATGAGCAGGCATTTCAGAAAATCGACCTTGGATATGCTTCAGCCATAGCTTATGGATTGTTCCTGATTATCTTTTCGATGACTATTTTTCAGAGAACATTTTTTGGTAAAAAAGTACATTATTCATAAATCAGGAGACTAACATGGGAAATTCAGTATATTTTTGGTTATTTTCGTTTCTTGGCATATTTGTTCTTGTTCCTTGGATAGTTCAAAAATTTATATCAAGTGCTCTTATTAAGGAAAACTTGAGTAAATATTTTGTACATCTTGTTCTTATCCTGGGCTCAATTACAATGTTGTTACCTTTCATTTGGATGCTGTCAACATCTTTTAAATCAAGTGTTGAAGCTTCTAAAATGCCTCCGGTCTGGATTCCGAATGCGATTAAGAACTTTAGTTATAATCATTTTGGAAAAGATCCTACAAAATTCAAAATTGGTGATAAAAATTATAAGATAAATTCATTAAATACTTTTAAAACTGGTCAAAATTGTCTTTTTACTAAAAATTATACGTATTGCCGGGATATACGTAATAATAAAAAATTTATAGGAAACGGACTCTGGTTATCAAATAAGGGTGTTGTTAAACAGATCTATAGATTGGGATCAGAAAAGAAACTTTACGACATTGAAAATGGTTTTTATCTGATTCCGGGATCAATTAAAATGCTAGATGGATTAAAAATAGGAAGTAAAATACATATTACTCACAAGTATCTTACCTCAAAGATCACGCATATTTTTAAGATTATTCTATGTATTGTTCTGTTTTGTGCTTTTATCTATGGTAGTGCATACCTGTTTAATTTATTCTGGGATGATATTGAAAAAAAATACACAGTCTATTTTTATATGAATCTTCTTTTTGGGATATGCAAGTATTTTGTTCTGTTCAGCTTGTTTCTGCTTTTACTTAAAGCGTTGTATTATTCATTTGGAGCTGACGATGTGGATAATCTGTTTAAGAATTATTCCATAGCCTGGCGCAAGGAAATGTTTGGTAGATATTTTTTCAATTCCTTTATAATAGCAGCTGTAACAACCGTTGGTCAGATATTTGCCGGAGCGCTTGCAGCATATGCCTTTGCATTTATGAATTTTCCGTTTAAAAATGCAATCTTTCTGATGTTTCTTGGAACGATGATGGTACCACAACAGGTACTTCTTATACCTAACTTCCTTATGCTTGGAAAACTTGGCTGGATCGACAGATATCCGTCACTGATTATTCCTTGGCTGGCTTCTGTATTTGGTATATTTTTATTAAGGCAGTTTTTCATGTCTATTCCAAAAGATTTATATGAAGCTGCAAAAATTGATGGCTGTTCCAAATTCAAATTCTTTACAGCAATACTGCTGCCAATATCTGGCGCGCCCATTACTACAATTGGTATTTTTACCTTTCTGGGATCCTGGAATTCATTTCTATGGCCACTTATTGTAACAAATTCCAAGGAATTAAGAACAATTCAGGTAGGGCTTCAGGCATTTTCCAGTGCTGAAGGAACTAAATGGGGGCTTCTAATGGCAGCCTCGACTTTCAGTATTCTACCTTTGGTTATAGGATATTTCATCGCACAAAAGCAATTCATTCAAGGAATTGCAAAATCAGGACTGAAAGAGTAAGGAGATGAAAATGCAGACAAAAACTAAACTAATTTCTTGTTTAATAATTTTGATTATCGTGACAGTTGTTCTTTTCATAAATTTTGACCTTTCAGCGATTATATCCAGAGAACTTGGACTCAATAATAATTCGCATCGAAGTAAATTAGCTCAGAAAGCGAAAATAAAACTTGTTTTCTGGCATGCTATGGGTGGACCTCTTGGTAAAGTCGTTGTCAAACTTGTAGATCAATTTAATGAAACACATCCAGATATTTTTATAAAAGAGCAATTCATGGGAAATTACGATATTTTGATCCAGAAACTTATTTCCTCGATTATCTCTAATTCTCAACCTGATATCTCACAGGTATACGAGAGTTGGACCACAATGATAAAGAAAGGAAATGCGATCGTTCGGCTGGATAAGTATATTGAAAAAGAAAAAGACTTTAATAAAGAAGATATGTACAAGGTTCTTCTTGAAAATAATATGTATGATGGTGAATTGATGTCACTTCCTTTTAATAAAAGTATTCCAGTGCTTTATTATAACAAGGATATGTTCAAGGCTGCCGGTCTTTCACGTCCTGACAGCTGGAAAACCCTGGCTGAAGCCGCACAGAAACTCACCATCAGAAGCGGAGATAAAGTAACTCAGTGGGGTATTGAAT
>DAOVTB010000326.1 GCA_030633305.1 Candidatus Muiribacteriota bacterium | reverse complement strand
GTGATTTTATCTACATCATCATAAAAATCTGAAAATATAAAAACTACACCTCTTCTTTTAATACGATCCGCAAGTTCATGAAAACTGTCTGCAATACCAGTAACCGGTTCAGGTTTTATTGATTCAAGTTTATCAAATATTAAATTGCAGTGACTTGGTGTTCCTCTGGGAGGAAGATAATCTGTGATTTTATCGTTAAAAAGTACCATTCCAATGGAATCACCTTGTTTTAAAAGGAGATAGGCTAGTGATGCAGCCAGATAACAGGCATAATCAAGCTTTGAAACCATTTCGGGAGACGAAAAGGTCATAGAAGTACTGGTATCAAGCAGTAGATATGCTCTTAGATCTGTTTCTTCTTCATACTGTTTTATATAGTATTTTTCCGTTTTTGCAAATATTTTCCAGTCAATATTTTTGATTTCATCGCCAGGCATGTACTGACGATGTTCGCTGAATTCAACATTAAATCCTCGAAATGGAGATTTATGAAAACCGCTGACTGCACCCTCTACGACTTGTTTTGCAACAAATCTAATATTGAGTGAATTAGCGAATTTTGGTGAAAGAAACTTGTGTTTTCCGGTGTTTTGCATAGGTTATGTTTTGTTTAATATTGTATCAATTATCTTTCGCGTTGTTATGCCTGAAGCCTCAGCATTGAAATTCGTTATCAATCTGTGTTGAAGTACAGGATAAGCAATTTTTCGGATATCTTCTTCAGAGACTCCTTCACGGCCCATAAGTACAGCTCTGGACTTTGCTCCAATTATGATATTTTGGGACGCTCTTGGACCAGCTCCCCACTGCAGCCAATCTTTTACATCAGGATGGCAATCTTTTTCTCCGGGTCTGGATTTTCTAACAATAGATACAGCATATTTATAGATTTCATCACTGACCGGAACTTTTCTTACCATAGACTGAAGTGAAATGATTTCCTGTTTTGTTAAGACACAAGCAACGTCAGTCTCTTTATCTATAGTTGTTCGTTTTACGATCTCTAATTCTTCAGCTTCTGAGGGATAATCGAGGATAAGTGAAAACATGAATCTGTCTAATTGAGCTTCAGGAAGCGGATAGGTTCCTTCCTGTTCGATTGGATTCTGCGTAGCGAGAACAAAGAACGGTAGATCAAGATCAAAGGTCTTACCACCGGAAGTAACCTGATATTCCTGCATAGCTTGAAGCAGAGCAGCCTGGGTTTTTGGTGGTGTCCTGTTTATTTCATCAGCAAGAATAATATTTCCGAAAATAGGGCCTTTTATAAATTTGAAATATCTATGTCTTGTTTCAACATCTTCTTCAATAATATCAGTACCAGTGATATCATTAGGCATTAGATCCGGAGTAAACTGGATTCTGGAAAATTCAAGATCAAGAATATCTGAAAGAGTTTTTATCATAAGTGTTTTAGCCAAACCAGGCACACCTATAAGAATAATATGTCCTCTGGAAAAAAGTCCGATCAACATATCGTCAATAATATCAGTCTGGCCAACGATTACTTTTGAGATTTGACCATAAATTTTTTCTCTGACTGAAGCCAGTTTTTCAAATGCATGCTTCTCCGCATTATTATATGTAACCACAAATATGCTCCTTTATGTTATGTGCAATCTATTTTCTTAGTTTAAAATTACTCATGAATCCATATACAAACTTTAATAACATGGATTCGGCAAGGCTGTTATCTATATGGGCATCAGTTTTTCTACCCTCTTTAGCTGCAAGTTCATAAGCTTTCATATACTCAGTCATTTCCTCTTTGTTTTCTCCATTTTCAGAAAGATACTGAATGATTTCAATTAATTCACCTTCGTCAAGCCATAAACCACCACATACTTCACAAGCATCTATTTTGATTTTTGATTCGTACATGAAGTTTATTTCAACAAGATGATTTTCACATTTTGGGCATTTCCCATCACCAGAATTGTATTCCAGTTTCCCGTGTGTACTTACATCAAGTTTTGAAAGATCAGCACCAGTCAGTTCCATTTCTTCGATTTTTTTCAATTCACCTTCATCAAACCAAAGACCACCGCAAGTTTTACATTTATCCAGATCGATACCACGAAATTTAAAAGTTTTAAAACCATCACCACATTTTGGACAATTCATAGTTTTACCCCTCTACATATTAATATATACTAATTTTGGACTATAATATCATAACTACCTTTGTTATCAAATCATTTTTATAAAATTCGAGCAGTATGCATAAAAATATAGTCTTTAAGATTTCACTTTACTGTGATATCCTCAGCTATAATGATCGAAAGGAGAAAAATATGAAAACTTGGACTTTATTGTTATTTCTGTCCATAATGCTTGTTTTTACCGGATGTGGTGAAACCCAGTTAACTGAATTTAAATGCAGTGAAGGTAATTTTTCGGTTCTCATGCCTGGAACTCCCAAACACGATTCCCGTGATATAAAAACACAGGTAGGCGTTGTTAAATTGAATTTATATTCATCAGGTTCTGGAAATGAAGTTTTTATGGCCAGTTATTCTGATTATCCTGAACAATATGCTAAAACAGCTAATCCAGATATTGTTCTTCAAGGTGCTAAAGAAGGAGCTGCTAAAAATGTTAATGGAAATATTCTTTCTGAGGAGAAAATTTCTTCTGGCGAAGTGCCTGGACTTAAATTTGATATAGAAGTTCCTCAAAAAGCTATTATGAGATGTAAAATATTTCTAGATTTTAACAGGCTTTATCAGTTTATGATTGTTGCTCCGGCGAATGGAAGTTATACAGCGGCGCAATTGAAATTTCTGGATTCTGTTAAACTTGTAAAAAACTCAAAAATTCAATCCAGGAAAAACGAGAATAATACATTGTATTATGAAAAGTCAAAAGAACCTGATGCTACAGTTAAAAAGATAGATAAAAAATATGAATTGAATGGTAAATAATTATCTAAATCTTTGTAGATTTAATGTAATTATTATGCTATATTTATTTTTTTGAAAAGGATTACTTTTTTTAACAAATTGTTATGGAGGCAGCTATGACTAAAATCGGGATTCGACGTGAAGATATCAG
>DAOVTB010000208.1 GCA_030633305.1 Candidatus Muiribacteriota bacterium | reverse complement strand
TTCCGGATTCGCAGGTTCAGACTTTAAAATAGAAATATAAATTTTAATCGCATCATCTTCATTGCCGGAATTAAAAAGCTCTATTGCTTTTTTTAAATCAGAGCTCAATTTTGTTTTAAATCTTATTATCTTGCCAGATGGAACTTCAACAAGTTTACTTTGTTTTTTATTTTCATCTGGTTTTATCACAGGTTCAATATCAGTTTTTTTATCAGAAGAATCTTCAATCTTCTTATCCGGTTTTTTTACTTTTTTAAGATATTTCTTAATTCTTTTGAAGTATTGTTTTAGCTGATCTTTTTTTTCATCATTCAGCTTAATCGCATTTATTAAAAGTTTATATGAATGAGAATATTTCTTTACATTAAAATAATTAAGTCGTTTATGGAGTCTATATTTATAATTATTAAAATCAAAATTTAAAGTTTTGTATTCTTCAAACGCTTTTATAGATTTCTTAAATTCACTTTTTTTATGAGCATTTTCAGCTTTCTGAAGAATTTTATTCGCATTAATTTTTTTATTATGTTTCTGAAGAATCTTCTCCATTCCATCGCTAGTGTTATTTTTTACATTTTGTCCGTTATTTTTGAGAAAATCAAAATTGATATATCCAAGCTGGTGTGCTCCTACTGTTAATCCGAGTATAATTACCAGTAGTAACACAACATACACTGCAATGTTTGATTTTTTCTTTTTAACACTTGTCATAATTTTTTTAGATTTTTTGGATTTATCAGTCTTTATTTTTCTTGAATATTTTTTCTTGGTTTTCTTATTTTTTTCTTCATCTTCATCAATTTCATCCATGAGCTCTTTATCTCCACTCACACTACTATCCATATCAATTTTTGGTGGAAATGGAGTTTCTTCTTCTACTTTTTCATCTATCTTTGGCGGAAGCGGAGTTTCTTCTTCTACTTTCTCATCTATTTTTGGAGGAAGTGGAGTTTCTTCTTCTACTTTCTCATCTATTTTTGGCGGAAGCGGAGTTTCTTCTTCTACTTTCTCATCTATTTTTGGAGGAAGCGGAGTTTCTTCTTCTACTTTCTCATCTATTTTTGGCGGAAGCGGAGTTTCTTCTTCTACTTTCTCATCTATTTTTGGCGGAAGTAGAGTTTCTTCTGTTTTTTCAGAAATTTCATTTGTAATACTGATTATGACACCATCTGACTCCTCATCAGAAATATCTTCCAAAGGCTCTCCATACTCTATTGATTTTAAGACTCGCGCCGCGGAAGGGTCATCCAATTTTCCCAGTACATATTTTATCTGTTGTAAATCATCATTCTTTTGAATTCTAACCATAAGCATATCGATCAATTCATCTGTACATGAGTTCCAAAGCATATACATTGCATTTGCAAATACTCTATTATCTTCATCATGAAGCATCGGATAAAAAAGTTTATACTTTTTAGTATCTGGAATAAAATATAATGCTTCTATCGTATTTGATCTGACTCTACTATCAATATCACCAAGAAAAGGAGAGATAATATCGACAATTTCGACTTTCTTAATCGATCCTATAACCTTAACAAGTGTAGCAAGGGTATATTTATTTTCAACTGACAGCATCTTCTGTTTAATTATTTCAAAATGTTTAAGATCAAGGATGCTTTTTAAATTTTCAAAAGCTTGTTTTCTATGATATATATTATCACTTTTGATAAATGAAAAAATTTCATTTACAATATCCTCTATATTCTCCTCGATATATTTATCTGAAAAGTTATCTAGTTTCAGGTATTTAATTTTCTCTTTCTGCTCTATTTCTTTTTGTACTTTCAAGCTTATTTTTTCCAGATTTTCACTTGCATATATGGCTACATCAATATCCTGATCATTTAATAATTCTCTGAGAAGTTTAATCGATTCTTCATTTTGAATCTGACCAAGAACATAAATAGCACTTCTTCTTACCCATGGTTCAGAACTGAAAATCATTTTGTTAATCCTGTCAATTGCCTTTTTTTGATCCCTTTCCCATAATACATTTATTGCATTGGCCTGAACACGGTTATCAGAATCATAAAGTGCTATTTCCATAAACTTACATATCTTATCAGAATCAATATAACCAAAACCCTCGATAACATTTGCTCTGACTCTAGAATCTGGATGTTTAATAATATTGGCAAGACTGCTGATTGCATCTTCCCCACCAACTTGACCAATTGTCTTTGCAAGTGAAGCTACTACATATTCATCTTTTTCTTTATCCATTAGTTCTGTCAAAAAACTTAAAATAGCCTTTGAACCTAAAGAACCCAATATTCTTGATGATTTAATTTTCTCATCACGGGTTCCTGATTCAAGTAAAGACATATTTTTTTCAATTACTTCATTCGAAATTTCTTCAACTCCACTCAAGTTGTCAAGAAATTCACTAAAAACATCTTCTTTTGTTTTTTCAGTCTGATCTTTTTTAATCTGAGTGGTATATTCCAATTTGACATTCACTTTCATATCATCGTCTTTGGCCTGAGATATAAGAAGATTTCTAAGTTTTTCAGCATCTTCGCCTTTCAGCTGGTTCAGAATAAAAGTAACTGATTCAATCTGAAAATGATCACGTGATTTTATCATCTTGACAATCTGATCTGACGAACGCTTTCTGTCAAATGACCAAAGAAGTTTTATGGAATTAGCCTTGACCCTGTTGGATTTATCATTTAAAAAAGGCAAGATGATCTCAAATACTTCCTTGGAGGCAAAACTCTGAAGTGCTTCAACAGTATTTGCCCTTACTCTTTCATCAGGATTTTTAAGAAGAACTTCAGAACAGTATTTAAAATATTCATCATTAAATTTACCACTACTATTAAAATGGGCTAAGGTTTTTGCCGCAGTTGCTAGAACAAAACGATTATCATTTTTCTTCACCCATTCTAAAAGCTTGGTAAAGTTTCCTTCCTGTGCAGTAACTTTTGCAAGTTCCTGAAGGATATTAATTTTTTCCTGATAGTTATCAGCTTTTGTAATTTTTTCAAATAAGGTATTAAATCCATCTACTTCTTCTTTTGATTGATCCAATGACTCCCCAATAGCCATTGTCTTATATACCTTAACCTCATTTCCAGTTTTCCCTTCATTTATCAACTTATTAAGTTTTTCATCTAGTTTTGATACTGCAACACTTGCTTGAAGTCTTATTTCAATATCAATATCATTTAACATCAATTGTAGAAGTTTCCTGGCATCAAGCGAAATAATACTTGAAAGAGAAAAAATAGCACTGATTTTATCTTCTTTAACTTCGCTTTTCAGCATAATTGAAAATTGTTCAAGAGCTTCAAGTTTTGAATAATGCCATAGGGCTTTTGCAACGTTTACTTTGACTCTTCTCTGTGGATCTTTGAGATATAGTTTTATAATTTCAAACGCTTCTCTGACTTCAATTATCTCAAGGGCTTCAATTGTATTTGCTCTTAGCCGTTCGTCTTCATTTTCAAGATATTTTTTTAAATGACCTAGAGCACGGGAGCCACCTGTCCTTGCAACTGCTTTGACAAGTGTCGCGAGCACATGCAGATGTGTTTCAGTTTTAAGCATTTCTACAAGTCGCTTAAAAACTTTTTCGTTTTTCCCCTTACTTAGATTTTGAACAGCCTTAACTCTTCTTTTGTAATTTTCTGAATCTAGAGCATCCCATTCTCTTTTTAGTAGAAGTTTCTTGAGATGAGAATCAATATCAATATTCTGATCCTTCAAATTTTTCCGAACAATTCTCAGAGACTTTTTTGCAAAATATGCAAAACTTGGATTTGATTCATCAATCGATGCTTTCAAAATAGGCTCAACAACCCTGATATCAGAAATAGAAGAAAGCTGCTTTAATAAATTGCGCTTATCGTCTTTCTCAGAATTATTAAACTTTTCTATTAATAAATTAACAGCATCACTCATAACTCTATTCTTTGCACCCATTCTAAACCCGGACTTCGATCAGATAAAAATGTGATCAAGATGTACAGGTCAGAAATCTTTTAAAATCATATCGTCTATAGCCGAATCAACTGAAGAAAAAATCTGAATAACAGAACTAATTTGAGTAATTTTAAGTGTTTTCATTACAAATTTCTTTGGACTTGCAATAACCAGTTCGCCATTATTCCCTCGAATTTTTTGTGTAAAACTGACAATAGCACCCAATCCGCTTGATGAAATAAAATCAGTCCCCTGAAGATCCAGGACTACTCTTTTGCTATTAACATGCTTCATCAATTCTTCTGTAAAATTATTTATCCTTTCAGTTAATATACTTCCCTTGATAGACAAAATATTGACATCATCTTCAAGTTCAGACTCAATAATAAAATTTTCATCATTATAATTGCCCAACATCACCAATACTCCCTTTACAATTCTTTGTTAAAAATTCATTTATAAACGGCAGAATAGAAGTCTGCCCTTTTTTTCTAATCAATTCTATAATCTTTTGTGTACAAACCGGATCTGTCTCAGTTTCAAGAAATCGCAATAACATTCGTATTGCAGTGATATTAGATATCTCTCCCAGTACAAAAATAATACTCAATTTTTCATTTAAAGATTTAGCCTGATTATAATCCTTCAAAAAAGATTCAATAATCCCTTTATCTTCTGATACTTTAAATAAAACTCGTTTACTGACCGTTCTTATTCTATAATTTTCATCTGAAATGAAAGGACTTACAATTTCCTTAATCCGATTCTGATCGATTCCAGATAAATAAATAAGCGATTCAATTGCATTTGCTCTAATACGACCATCACTTTTCCTGATAATCTCCCTGAGCTTTTCAAAAACATCAGAGCTTCCAAGCATCCCAAATGTTAATACAGCAGTCGCTTTTATCCTTGTATTACTAGATTCTAAAAGATCAAGTATGTTCTGTAGCAAATCAAACAATTTTAACTGCCCGGCAATAACCATTGCTTTAATCATTACATCATCACTTTCTGCTTTTGACTTAAGAATTACATCCAGCTTCTGGACTAAAAGACTTTGTTTCAGATCATGAATATTATGCTGTTTGATCAACTCACTGATCATCCTGAGGGCCGCTAAAGTTCTACAATTATCTTTACCAAGTTGATCTACAATATAACTATAAGCTCCTGCACCAAGTTCTAAAACCAGATCATGCATTTTATCATTATCCCTGGAATCGCTTGTAAGAAAATATCGGACTAAAGTTTCAGAGGCCTCACTGGTTTTAAAAGTCCCAAGATCATAAATAGCATTCTCTTTTATTTTGATATCATTTGATTTCATATCACTCATGATTTCATTCATAACAGTCTTTTCATCAGTTTTTTTACCAAATATCCCAAGAATAGCTGCCAATAGGCTACAACCAAGGATTATGGATATAAATGGGCTGACACCCATTCCAATAAGGGTAAAGCCCATCACTCCTGAAATAAGACCACTTGTAAAAGCATAAGGTATCTGTGTTTTCACATGATCAATATGATCACATCCTGATGCCATAGATGACATGATCGTAGTATCACTTATTGGCGAACAATGATCACCAAATGAAGCACCACTTAAAACTGCAGCAATCGTTCCCAGAATTATATTATGAGCATAGTCAGCAGGAAGTGAAACAACTAGTTCAAATGAAACTGGAATTGCAATTGGAAAAAGAATTCCCATTGTTCCCCAGCTTGTACCTGTTGAAAAAGCAATAAACCCTGAAAGGCAAAAGATCAGCACTGGAAAATAAATATAAGAAATATGGCTTTTAGCTATTTCACCGACATATTGAGACGTAAAAAGGTCTTTACATACTGAGCTTAGGGACCAGGATAAAACAAGTATTATCATAGCCAGCAACATTGATTTTAATCCATTTACCCATGCTTCAACACATTCTTTTATTGTTAGTGCCTTATAAAGAACAGAAACAATAACTGCAATAAAAGTACTTAGAAATGAACCCCAAATCAAAACATCCATCGACGCAGAGCTTCCAAGTATATCATGTAGTCCCGCTTTGGCTAATGCAATTGGACCACCATTGGCGAGAATAGCATTTCGTCCTGTAAACCACAACCCAGATATCACGATTAAAATAAGAGAAACGATTGGAACAAAAGCTGTCACCCATATTTCTTTTTTTGAATCCATCAACTGATCAAGGCTGGAAAGTGGTTTGGCATCATCATCATATAATTTCCCATTTCGACGAGCTCTTTTTTCTGCATGATACATAGGACCAAAATCCCGTAACATGGTTGCAATCAAAACAACAAAAAACAATGTAAAAATAGCATAAAATCTAAATGGTATTGTTTTAATAAATATGGCTATTGCACTCATTTTCTGGTATTCAATCGCAATAGCACTTTGAATACTTATTGATTTTAACGCTTCACTTATCTGCCCTAACTCATAACCAATCCAGGTGGAAACAACAAACAAGGAAGCCACAGGAGCTGCAGTAGAGTCAACTATATAAGACAGCTTTTCCCTTGAAATTCGTAATTTATCCGAAAGCGGACGCATCGTATTTCCTACAAGTAATGTATTTGCATAATCATCGAAAAATATGACGATTCCCATCATCCATGTTGAAAGTTGACCAGTACGACAGTTCTTAACAAACCTAGACAGCACATTAACTATTCCTTTAGCGCCCCCCGAATTGGAAATAATCCCAATCATTCCTCCAAGAACCATGCTGAAAAGAATAATGGACAGATGGTCTTTATCGTAAAGTGCATTCAGAATATAGTTATCTGTAACCCTTAGAACAGATGTAAAAGGATTCATATTATAAACAAAAATTCCACCAACAAAAACTCCAAGCAGAAGACTGATTATGACATCTTTTGTCACAAATGCCAAAAATATCGCTATCAATGGTGGTAAAAGAGAAAGATAACCTGGTAAAAGACGTAGTTCGTATTTAACCTCTTTGTCCCCTTTCTGAACCACCAGAAAATCATTAGTTTTAATAAACCTGGCCTTTATAAATTTTCGTTCCTTAATATTGAAAATATTGCAGATAATTTTTTTTCCATCAGAAACACGAAATATTTTAAAATTATCACTAATAGCTGATTTAACTTCAATGACCGTATCGATTGAAGTCATAGAAAAATTTGGAAGTACAAGTTCAGGAGCTGTATCCAATGATACAACCGGATTAACACTAAAAACAACTGAGAATAAAAAAAAGAATATAAGGAATTTCATCATATCGTCCCACACTTAGTTATTATTACATTTTCATACATATTTGTCAATTTTTCGGATGTAGGAGAAAATCTCTTTACCACACCATGTAAAGTCCCAGCATAATGATCTTTTAGTCCAAAATTTGTTATTATAGTAATCACTGTTTAATCATCCAAATGTATAAATTTTCTAGCATCCTCTTCAGTTACTATACCATCATGAATCATTTTTAAAATTTCCTTCCGAATTGTAGTACAGTTTTTATCTGTCTGCATAATTGATTCAATTTGATCAATTTTATCTGTTCTGATAAGATTTCTGATTCCATATGTCGGATACAGAACCTCAAAAACTGGTACCAAAGTTGTTCTTTCTGCATTGGGTACTAGGATCTGCGAAATAACCCCCTGAATTGACAAAGATATTTGAGTTCGTATTTCTCCACGCTGATGCGGAGGAAAAGAATTCACAATCCTGTTGATAGTTCCTACAGCACTTGAAGTATGGAGTGTTGATAAAACAAGATGTCCAGTTTCAGCTGTTGTAATAGCAGTTGATATTGTTTCAATATCCCGCATCTCTCCTACCATTACGATATCAGGATCCTGTCTGAGAGCATATCTAAGTCCTGTCAGAAAAGATTCTGTATCCTTTCCTACTTCACGCTGATCCAGTAAAGCTTTTTTATTAGAAAACCTGAATTCTATTGGCTGTTCAAGAGTAATGATATGCGTATTCAATTGAGCATTTATATAATCAACA
>DAOVTB010000260.1 GCA_030633305.1 Candidatus Muiribacteriota bacterium | reverse complement strand
CAAAAATCACAGCATTTCTAAGAATAAAACGCCTGGCCTCCAATTCTGTTTTATTACCTAGATCAAATTTTTCAGAGAGGATTTTTAACTCATAATCATGCATATTTTCAATTCGATCAATGCCCCTTCTTGTTACCTGGTTAAAAAGTCTGGAAACCTTTTTCTGGATCAAACTTTGCATAGGACTTAACAAATTGGTTTCTGCATAACAATTACTTATTCCTATCGGAATAGCAAATAGACAGAACAATACAACAAATTCAATGACAGTAATATATTTTGTCTTTTGTCTATACATAATTACAACTTTCAGTTTTTATTAGTCCTTTTGAGCTTAAAAGGATATTGTCATCTCTTTATATAACAATCCATATTACATAAATCAGTTAAACATCAAAAAAACTTTGTATTAAAAGTATACTTCTAACGGTTTATTCTGTCAACAAATAGGATGTACAAAGGTGAAAAACAAAAAAGACTGCCCAAAATAAATTGGACAGTCTCTTTTTATATTAAACTATTATTTTTTTATTCTTTTGCAGACTCGTATCGCATCTTAGCGTCAAACCATTCTTTCTTTGCAGCTTCTGAATCTTTACCTTCATCAAGAAGTTTTTTATACCTGTTAAATGATGATTCCATATCAAGCCTGAGTAACTGGAGATTGCTATTTGTTATTTCAGGTGCACTTGCATCATTTGCTGTAACTGATTCAGTAGTTCTTCCTCTTTCTGTTTTTGCTCTCTGAGACCATTCTGAAACAACATTTACAGTAACAGCCTTGGTCACTGTATAGGCTTTAGTTTCATATTTCCCTTCAACGTAAATGTCCTCATAATGTCCATCTACCCATACATCTTCGGTATGACCATCAACCCAAACGTCTTCATTATGACCATCTACCCAGACCTGTTGAGTATCATAATGACCGTCTACCCAGACGTTTCCTTCATAATGTCCATCTATCCATATTTTCGTCGTATCATAATGCCCTTCAACCCAATTCTGTTCATAATGACCTGGAATATATGGACCTCTTTCATACCCACCAGAAATCCACTGATTTTCATAATGTCCATCTACCCAGATCTGTTTATATTTTACTTCGCTAAGTGTAATCTGAATATTCTCTTTTGCAGCAAGATCAAGGTAA
The DNA here is from genome assembly GCA_030633305.1 of Candidatus Muiribacteriota bacterium. Classification (GTDB taxonomy): domain Bacteria; phylum Muiribacteriota; class DAOVTB01; order DAOVTB01; family DAOVTB01; genus DAOVTB01. The sequence goes on along the minus strand of DAOVTB010000260.1, from coordinate 4,332 downwards.
TCATTTGCTTCGCGAGTATTTCCTAATGCTTTTTTACTCATGGCCATGTAATAATAAGCTTTTGCAGCTTCAGCAGCATCCCTCTTCGCACTGCTTGTCGAAGAATAGCTTCCATTAAGATTATTGGAATATTTGTTTGCGCTTTCCCGGGCTTTTGAATAAGCTTCTGAATACTCCCCAGCTTCATAAAGTTCAACATAATTTTTTGAACATCCAGTTGTAAACACGAGCAGACAGATTAAAAATATTGCTAATCCCAATCTTTTCATAATATTTTCCTCCAGAATTTATTAAAATTTTCAATAAAAAAACCTCTAACAGAAAATACTGTCAAAGGTTTATATGCTTATTTTTATTATCCTTTACAACTATTTTAATCATTTATTACTTTTTGTCAATCATATAAGAAAAGTTTTTTCCCCAGCTAAGCGATTATTTTTATAATAAAAACAGTAAATAGACAATTAAAGCAATAAAAACCACTGCAATCAGGAATATTCCAACTTTTAAAAAATTGTCAGCTCCCGCTATCTGCCTGGAATATTCACTATGTTCTCTTTCACCACGGTCAAGAGTTTCTGCTTTTTTCACCAATCTTTTGTAAAACTCAAACTCATTTTTTTCGCTGGTACTCAGACGATTACCTTTTGCAGATAACTCATTAAGTTTTTGTATGATCTGAGCTTTGGTAATATCTCTGTATTTTTTATCAAATTCCCATTTTACTTCACAATATGAAAAAGAAGCAATATCAGTCGGTGTAACAAAAATTTCCTTACTCATTTGATTTTGATAAGAGCCTTAAATTTTAAGAGAGATTTTGGTCCAATGCGCTTTACGTTTATAATATCTTCGATCTTACTGAATTTTGTGTTTTTTCGATATTCAATTATATTTTTTGCTGTTGATGGACCTATTCCAGGCAGACTTGTCAATTCCTCAAGAGTCGCATTATTTATATCTATCAAAGAGTCATCTGAATTAACCGGAGCTGGATCTACTTTTTTAATTTCTTCTTTTTCCTCTGCTGGTATTGGTGCAATCGGTTTTACGATCGTTTTCTCTTTTACGGATGTAACAGATTCTACTTTGATTAAATGTTTGAATTTTAATAAGGATTTTGCCCCGATCCTCTTCACATTTGTTATATCTTCAACTTTACTGAATTTTGAGCCTTTTCTGTATTCTATAATGTTTTTCGCTGTTGACGTCCCTATTCCAGGCAAACTTGTCAATTCCTTCAAAGTTGCAGTATTTATATTTATCAGAGAGTCATCTGATTTAACCGATGCTGGATCTACTTTTTTAATTTCTTCTTTTTCCTCTGCTGGTATTGGTGCAATCTTTCTTACAACCTTTTCCTCTTTTGGTTCAGCCTTTTTAACTACAAGCTTTTTATCTACAACGGAAATCCATTCTTCAAGCTTACTTACTTTATTCATTGAAATCCCGTGGACCTGCGCAAGATCCTCAATAGCTTTATATCCACCGAGTTCTTTTCTTTTAAGGATTATTCTTTCAGCCTTCTTTTTCCCGATTCCAGGCAACGCCTGTAACCTGTCAGCATCTGCAGTATTTATATTCACTGCCTCGGTCAACTCAATTTTTGGTGAACCTTTTTTGCCTTTCCCTTTGACTTTTACTTCCAGTTTTTCAATTGGAGCCCCTTTAATCTTTATCCATTTCTGAATTTTGATAACTTTATTTAAAGAAATGCCTTTCACCTGGACCAGATCAGACAATTTCTTAAATTTTCCTCCAAGTTCAGTTCTTTTCCCTACTATTCGCTCAGCAACGATCTTTCCTATTCCAGGAAGTTTTTCAAAATCTTTTGAAGAAACCACATTTATATCGAGTGGTCCCTTAAGATCGACTTTTTTTTCTTTATTTTTCCTCTTCTTTTTTGGCCGCCCGACAATTTTAACATCAGTTATCTTCTTAGAAATCATATCCATATCTACACTCATAAGATTTCCATCCATCTTAGTAAAATATCCTGCATCTTTAATATCAGCCATTAAAGTCGTAACAGAATACATACCATTGACCTGTTTATAGAGCATGGAAGTCAGCAATAGACCACAAATAGCCAGGATTACAAGATATACTGGAATATCATTTCTCATATCACTATCACCTTACAACAAAACCTTTTTTCTTAAAATAATCAATTGTTACTGCACCGCCACCAGACAACGTTTCATAAACATGTATCTTTTTTTCTTCCAAAGTTAGAATCACACTCTCGATATCTTTCACAAAATCACGGTTTTTAAAACCACTTTGAATCATTACACGATTAATATTGTTTTTTTCAAAACCCTCCAGGTCTTTTTTATCAATAGCTAAATCTCCATTTCGACCAAGTACCAGAAAACTGTCTTTTTCAACCCATTCATGAGGAATTTTTTTCGAATCTCCGGTAAAAATCATTTTCTGTCCTTTGGCTCCTAAGGACACCATAACACTGCTATCAGTAATAATATTCCTGCTGTTCTCATCAGCAGTAAAAGGAACCAGAGTTACATCAATTCCATTAAGATTTACTTTCATTTCTTCATCAACATAAACTATATCGATATTTTTATCAGTAGCAGTATGCAGAACTTCCTTTATGTATTTATATGTAAGAATTAATTCCTGTTCATTCCACAAAAGATCTTTTTCATAATATTCAGCCAGGAACTGTTCAAAAGTGGTTCCAATAAAGTTTCTGAATTTTTCAGGAACATATATTTTTTCTACAGCAAAGTTAATCATAAGAAATTTTGCTCCGCCACAGTTTTCTTTTTTCATTGATGTGAATATAATAGCTTCAATTGAAGATTTCCCACTCCCGAGCATAACCTTTGAAGATGTCCTTTCCCCTGAATCATATTCAATATCTTCAGTTGAAAATTTCTTAAAAACAAGTGCTTTATCTCCAGCATTTATAAAAATAGGCTTTTTACTTAATTCCGGAAAATTTATAATCGCACATTGTGAAACTTTATCAGATATAAACGTAACATTATACAATGGCTCTACTTTAAAAAACCTTGCCCAGATAATCGTAGATATCAGAACCAGAAACATAGAAATGGTGGCTATTGCAAATTTCTTTCTGAAATTCCCATAATTAAGCTTGAATTTCAAAACAATTCCAGAAAAAAACCTTTTAACAGGAAGCCAGAAGCAGAATGTAAAAATCATTATTGCGTAAAGTATATATAATTTTCCGGGTAATCTCGGAGAATACGGAAACGGCATCAGCGAAAAAGCATAGGCAATAAAAAGAAAAAGTTTAATTAACAAATAATTTGCAGCATTTAATGCAAGTGCAATATAAATCCCTATAAATGGAATAAATGCAATTATTCCAGCCAGTATCCCTAATTGTACAATAATACCAATCAGAGGAATTGCAATAAAATTTGCAAAAGGACTGGACAGCGACACCTGATAAAAATAATATGATGACAACGGGAACATCATTCCAAACAATATTGCCCCTTGAGCACTTATAAAACTGGCTACAAATGGGTTTAGATCCTTGAATCCATAAGAAAAGAAATTAAATTTCCTCTCTCGGGTAAAATAAACAAGTGATAGCAGGATCGGAAACAATAATGGCCAGTAATTGGCTAATACTGCTGAAAAAAATTGTGCAAGCAGGAAATAACCACTTACAAAAAGTGGAAAAACAATCAAAAAATTCTTACCAGAAAGATATTTCGAAAGAAATTCATCAAGTGGATTTGTAATAACTGCAAGCGAAATTATAGCACCGAATGAAAGTGTAAATCCAGGTTCAAATATCAAAAGAGGATTCATTATAAGTAATAAAATAGTTGCAACGCTTACACCAAAGGTCAAGCTGTAACTGAAAGGCATTTCCTTTCCGGCAAAAAGATCCGCAAGCATAAGAGAAATTAATCCCAGAGAATTCATAAGAGCCGCCCTCTGCGTCGAAGGTCTCATTCCGGTAATTATCGTGAATATCAATAAGAAAAAAACGATTAGAGGAACATAATATTTTCTGGGTACTTTGAAAATAGTACACAGGATAACAAGCATGACAGTAATAATTGTTACATGAAGTCCTGAAACTGCAAGTACATGAGAAACCCCGGCAGCACGAAATTGAGCCTGAATCGTCTGGGACAGTCCCTCTCTTAATCCCAACTCAACACCACCGAGGAATGCCGATTCCGGATAAGGCACTGTTTTTTTAAGTACAGTCAGAAAACTCTTGTTTACAAATTTTGAAAATTTGAAAAGATTCTTGTAAATTCCATTTATTATGTCATCAAAAAACAGGATATCCTTTTCAACAAGGAAAACTTCACCACT
>DAOVTB010000219.1 GCA_030633305.1 Candidatus Muiribacteriota bacterium | reverse complement strand
TTTAAAGTAACAGAAAGGGTAAAGCCCTGGATTGTTGCTGTAAGTCCGCATGATGGTGATCCTTCGGTAGTACTGGAACCTAATATTTCAATTACTTTCAGTGAACCAATGGATAAAGGAAGTGTTGAAGGCGCACTTTATCTCAATAATGGTGTAGGAAGAAGTGGAACTTTTACCTGGAGTGATGATGGGACAACATTACATTTTATTCCTAGAAGTCTGTTGTTTACTAAAACAAGATATCGAGTGGATTTTAATGGAAGAGCGAAAGATCTTGCAGATAATGAGCTTGATCTCGTAAAGTCTATTGCTTCAGCTGGACTTCATCTTGATGCAAATGATGCTACACTTCTTTACTGGATTTTTAATACAGGAAGTGCAAAGGAGTCTCCCGATGACGGTGGCATAGGAGTTGATGTAATTGAGGCCACAAAAGTAGTGAATTATCCTAATCCATTTGGAGATGTTGCCAGATGGGGTTATTCAGGAACATTCTTTACCTATATTCTTGGACATAATGTGGATATGATCGAAATCAAGGTCTATAGCCTCAGGGGTAAGCTCTTAAAGACTATCAGAGAAAGTTACTCTGACAAGACAGAAGAAGGATATCGCGAGATTTACTGGGATGGTCTTGATGATACGCAGGAAATGATGGCCAATGGCGTTTATATATACAAATTTGATGTTCTTTATAACAAGAAAAGAATTTCAGTTAAAGAAAAATTAGCAGTTGTTAAATAGATATGAAAAAAATTATGAAAGGAACAAATATGAAGAGACATTTTAAACCTGCCGTACATGTCGCACCTGTCGTACAGGTTGGACAGGCAATAAGATTAAAGTTGATTATCTCAATTACCATGATAATCTTTGCCAGTACTTTTTTTCTGCATGCTTCGGATTATAGTTACCATTTTCTCAAATCAGGTCTTGGCGCCAGGGCGCTTGGTATGGGTGGTACTTTTGCAGCTATTTGTGATGATGCTACCGCTGCGGTATGGAATCCAGCTGGATTATCTCAAGTGGATACGAGGCAGGCTGCAATGATGTATTCAAATGAATTTGATATGGATATTTATTTGAATTATGTTGGGTATGTTCAACCGGTTTCCTATTTTGGAAGTTTTGGTTTTACATATGCTCAGTTAAACACAGGATTTGTACCAGTTACTACTACTAAGGATGCCTATGGCAGACCTATAATTGAAAGATACATGAGTAACAATGAAAGTGCATTTGTCCTGACTTGGGCAAAGGATATGGCTCGCCGAAAAGCGTCAATTGGAATAAATGTAAAATTTTTAAGCCAGACCTTTGATGATAATCACGGAAGAGGTGTTGATCTGGATCTTGGTTTTCTTTTTAAACCGACGGACAATTTTTCAATGGGTATTACCTTTCAAGACTTTCTAATTGGAAAGATGAACTGGGATGGAGTCGATGACAATATGGCATTAACTGTCAAGACTGGTATTGCAGGGAAATTTTTCAATAACAGAGTTGTTGTAGGGCTTGATGCGGACTTTGGACAGCACAGACCAGTGATGTGGCATATTGGATCAGAATATAATCTGAATAAGAATTTTTCTCTTAGATTTGGGTCTGATGATGGACATCTTACTGGTGGAACAAGTATCAAGATGAAAAACTGGATATTTGACTATGCATATCAGGATCATGACCTTGGACCGACTCACAGGATAAGTGCAAGAATTGACTTTGATCATGAATGGCCGTGGAGAAACAATTTCAGAAGAAGAACAAAGATGAGACCATTGGAGCCAGCTAAAAAGGTTCTTGTGCGTATAGAGGAAGTTGATACAACTCGTCCGAATTCAAAAGTCAGGGTAATTGAGCCTAATAGACCAGGTGGAAGTGTAATTCCAGTTGCAAAACCAATGGTAGATTCCAGAACAAAACTTTTGAAATATTATGTTGATCTTGCAGAAAGATATAGTGTTACAGCAAAATATGATGAAGCAATTCCTATCTATAAGAAGATTCTTAAAATAGATCCAAACAGACCTGATGTCCTAATAAAGCTTGGTCAGGCATATAAATACAAGATGGATTATGTAAGAGCCAACAGAGTGTTTGGATATATTATAAAAAGGTATCCATCATCACCGTTTAGAGAAAAAGCAATGAGCGAGATGGTTGGAGACAGTGTTTCAAACATGGGTAGGCTGAAGGGTGAAAAACTTTCTCTTGTTGCGCCATCTTCAACTGAAGAGTTGCTTAAAGATAGACTATTTACTGAATCGACTACACAAATTGCTGCCAAATCAGATGTTCCGGAAAAATCTGTAAATAAATCTGTGAATAAAGTAAATGTACCAGCAAAAATTGAACTTGCAAAAGCAACTGTAAAAAAACAGGTACAACCTGCGCGGTTGGAAAGTTCACCTGTAAAATTACCGTCAAAAACTGTAGCAGTTCTTAAATCTGCTAATAAAGCAGATAATTCTAAAGTAGTAGAATTGAAAACTGGTACAAATAAAGCGGTGAGTATTTCTGAAACAGTTGTAGCAAATGTCATTAGTAAGGCTGAAAAATTACGGAAAACAGTAAAACCTGTGGAAAAACCTGTTCAAATTATTACGGCTAAAGTGAAAACAGAAGTGAAACAGATTCCAGTAGTTGCTGCAAAGACAGAGAAAAAGACTGATTCAGCAAGTAAAAAAGCTAGTGCACAATTGCTTAAATTTGCTATAAATACAGCTGAAAAACCTGCAGTACAACAAAAAACTGAAAAACCTGTAACAAAATCAACTGTTGTTACAGCAGCGGTAAGAATACCTGTAGCAGAAAAAACTAAACCTAAGTTCAATGATGATCGTCTTGTATCTCATTATTATAAAAAAGGTAATGAGTATTACATGAATGGCGATTATTCCAAGGCTATTGTTCTTTACGAAAAAGTACTTGAAAGAAGAGAAAACAGTATTGGTATTAGATTTATACTCGGTAATAACTATATTCTTGATAAGAGATATGAAAAAGCCAGATCAATGTATGAATACATAATCAAAACTAATCCTACAAGTAAAGTTGGAACAAGAGCAAAAATCCTTTTGAAAAAACTGGATACTTTGTAAATAAAAAAAAATAAAAAAGAATTTACCACGAAGAACACGAAGGTAAAAGAAGTAAAATAAAAGGTCGGATTTTAATCCGACCTTTTATTTTTTATATTTTGTTCTTTTTTCTCTGCGTTTCCGCGGCTCTGCGCGATGTCTTTTTTCCTTCATTTCAGTCGAAATATTATCCGATTCATAGAATATTTTAGAAAATCTGTCAGAGTTTCTGTGGTCAATGTCCTTAACAGAATTTTTTCAATAATTGAAAGTTTTTTTGTTTTAGAGATTACATGTTTGAGAAATGCATTTCTGATCTTTGGTCGTAAAGTGGTTTTTGAATATGTTGGCTGATAATCATGTTGGAAATTTTTTCTGAGAAATGATACAAAAGTAAGAACTTTTCCAACCCTTTTTTTGCAATTAAGATAAGTTGCAGTCTGTTCAAGTTTTCTATAATTAATCTCTGATTTTTGTAGAATTAACAGTACATCTATTAAAATTCTCAAAATATTTTCTGTTCCGGCAAGAAAATGAATACTTGCAAAACATAGATTAGCTTCATTGCTGAAAAGGAAATTCTTATCATTCTGAATTACTAGTTTTCGTGAAAGATCGTGATTCAGATCACATTTATAATTCAGAAAACAGTATTTCCAATGAAGTTCCACAAGTAATCCGTTAAATTTATCTAGTCTTATCTGAATATGATGGTGCAATTTAGAATCTATTTCCAAATGACTTATTATAGATATGGGGCAATTATTTTTGCTTATTATATCGACTATTTTTCCAAGATCCCTTTTTTGAACCATCAGGTCAATATCAGCCATTGCCCTGTCATGAAAACAATCATAATATCTTTGGGCAAAGTCGATTCCTTTAAATGGGATATAGGGAATATCATTTGTTTTCAGGAGATTTCCAAAATATTTATATGCCTGTTTGAATAATTCACTTCTGATAATATCTGAGGTTATTGCTTTTTCATCAGTGATTCTTATATTTAGGCTGTTTAGCCTTTCTTGTATATAAGATTTGATATTATTATGTTCAGCTATTTTTTTAAGATTATTTATATCAAGGGATTCAGGTAAAATGACTTTTGAACTATCGATCATTTGTTCTCGGGTTGACCATTCGATAAATTGGATACTACTATTTACAAAATGCAAAATGTTGTATTTTAATTTTCTGAAAAAGTGAAACTTATCTTTTTTTATATGAGTAATTCTTGCAATTAAAGTAAAGTCATGTGGATCAAAGAAAATGCTATTGTCTGAGGATATTTTGCCATAATTTTTGTGATATCTGTGCAAATAAATATATTTTGTCGAATTTCTATACAAGATTATATCTTTATCTTTTAATGTGCTTTTGTCAACATTATAATCTAGAGTTATAGTATCACCGATCATAATAGTGGGATACATACAATCTCCCTTTAAGAATGTTAGATGTATTTTTTCAGGTTTTACATCGTCAAGCATTATATCTATAAGTCTATTACTATCTTTCATTTTTTTCTTTTGACAGGTCTCGACCTGTCCCTACAATTTATGTTTTATCTTTTTTTCTCTGCGTCCTCAGCGATCTCTGCGCGAGATCTTATTTTTATCTTTTTTTAGTATCTTAGTATAAGTGATTTTTTTCGGGCAAATTTTTCCAGTTTTCTGAAAAAATAAATTGAGATTGCTATTGAAAAAAAACAAATTACTATTGGAATGGTGATGGATGCAATAATTGTTGTCTTTCCGTTTGTAATATTTCTAAGTAAATTCATGCAGTATGGAAAGGGAAGATAAATAAAAACATTTCTTAAAACATCTGGCAGTTGGGATGTCGGAAAGAATGCTCCTGAAAAAACTGTTGAAATGGATATATACAATGTACTCAGGTGTTGAAATCTTCTATCAAGTAATGTAAATCCTGCAATTATCATGGCTAATGAGAAAAAAATTGCTATGGCGATCGCTATTGAAAGGGATGCCTGAATAAATTGCTGAAAACTTCCTGGATCTGCGCCGAGCATAATACCAATTACTATTATTATGGTTACTCTGACAATAGATTTAACTATTCCAATAATTGTTTCACAGGCAATTATAAAACTTAGATTAAATGGGGAAAGAAGCATGGATTCAAATGTTCCAAGTATTCTTTCCTGATTTATGGCTAAACTTGGCGACATAGTAACTGTTGCAAAGATATCACTGAAAGCGTAACCTAATATTATGAATGAAAAATAGTTTCCTCCATTTGACAGTTCTGAAAATTGTTTCATTGAAACGAAACGACTTGTATAAAAATAAATAGCTAAATCAAATACTACGCCCCAGATGAAATAGATAAGCAATAGTTTGAACCCTGAACTATTCAGGATGTTTTTTGTGACTGTTTCTTTTAAATGTCTATAATATTTGTTCAAGTTTTCCAAGCTCCAGTTTGAAGATTCTATTACAGTCAGGATGGAGATTATCTCGTTTTCTGCTGCATTCTATGATGGTTGCATCTGCTTTTGAAAATGTTATCATTTGTTTTTGGACGAAATCTATTGTTTTTTGATCAAGATGGTCTGTTATTTCATCAAGGAGAAAAAGATTACAATCAATACTGGATTTTTCGGATACGTTGGTTTTCCCTGTTCTTAAAAAAGCTATCATGATATTTAATTTTTGTTTCATTCCCATTGAATAGTTTGAAACTTTACAGTCAAGATGGTTTTCCATATCAATTTTTTTTGAAAATTCCATGATAGCTTCATTATTATACGGGATTTGAAAGAGACTACAGAAATATTTCAGGTTCTGGAAACCAGTAAGTCTTTCATAAAGGCTGCGTGTTTCGGAATTAAGGAAACAAGTGTTTTTTACAGATTTTTTTTCATCACCTTCAATTGATATTTTTCCATTATCAGGAAAAAGAATTCCGCTTAGGATTCTGAGGAAGGTACTTTTACCGCTACCGTTATTTCCATAAATACCGACTATTTCGCCATTTTTAATATCTAGTGATATGTCATTTAATATTTTTTTGCTGTTGAATTGTTTGCTGACATTTTTTATGCTGATCATATGCTGATACTATCAAAAAAATGTCATAATATAAATAAGAAAAAAAGAAGATATCGCACAGAGATCGCAGAGGACGCAGAGAAAAGAAGATTCTCGCGCAGAGATCGCAGAGGACGCAGAGAAAAGATAGTAAATTGTAGGGACAGGCCCCTCAGGCTGTGTCACAATCCATTTGTCATCCTGCGATCTTAGGCCGCAGGATCCATCTTTATGTTTTTAACAATTCCCCCTCTGTGTTCTCCGCGCTCTCTGCGCGAGGTATTTTTTATCTCATACAATACGCAAAAGAAGGTTCAACAAATTATCACGATTCTTATAACCCAGAGAAAACACATTACCCTGAAACCGGCTTATCAAGTTCCCAAGGGCATCAAGACTATTCACAAGAAGCGTGCGATCCCAATAAGGTAAAAAACAGGTGTGAACTGCTTTTTGTAATGCTGTTTCGACTGGAATTGGAGCAATAATGTTTCCTTTGCTATGATCATCAAGAAAAAGGATATAATCCAGGTTTGTTTCAATATTATTAATTGTGTCTAATTCGCCATGCCATGGAGTAGGAGCAAGCTTATAGGAATTATCCCTTGAATAAACTACATTTCTTTCATCATTAAGAATAGTGAAATCAAAATTACTGCTGTTTTCTAAGAGATGACTAAGATTTTTTAAAACAGTACTTTTTCCAGCCCCGGATTCTCCTAAAATCAAGTATCCTTTACCATTCAGGATGAATCCACAGCCATGGAACATTAGAACGTGATTTAATGCAAAATGATATTGGAAAATGAGTTGATCAAATGGATGGAAAATTGCTGTCTTTCCTTCAGGATAAAAGATAGGGGTTTCGGGATTATTCTGGTCAATATCAATTGCCTGAACAGGCTTTTTTCTATTGCCCGCGGCGTAAAGGATGAAACGATAGATGTTGTTGTTTTCATAAAGATCCCATGGAATAGTTGAAAAGACAGGTTTGCCAGCAGGTGTTAGAACTTTTATATTTTTGTTAATAACATTAACATTTATGTCGGCAGTATTACTGGC
>DAOVTB010000188.1 GCA_030633305.1 Candidatus Muiribacteriota bacterium | reverse complement strand
ATCTGTAAGTACTAAATCTACACCCGAATCCATCGTCAGGTTTCCTGACATATTATCTCCGGATTTACTTACTTTTAACGCTATATTCGTTGCATTTGTGCTTATATCTGATGCATTTGTTGTTAATTGTGTCTGTGCATTACTCGATAGAGTATTTATATACTGAAACTCCTCACTTGTAACACTTCCATCTGCTATTTTTGTTGCATCAATGGCTGCCGTAGCTTTGATATCCGCATTCACGATATTTGTGATTGTATTTGAGTCTGAATCAATCGTTTTATTTGTTAATGTCTGAACTTCTGTAGCGCCGACAATAGTCCCAACACCATGTGTGCTGGTATCTGATAGATGATTATCTATCTGGGTTTGAGCATTACTGCTCAAGGTATTTATGTACTGAAATTCGGCATTCGTCACACTGCCATCGGCTATCTTTGTTGCATCTATTGCAGCGGCGGCTTTAATATCTGCATTCACGATATTTGTTATCGTATTTGAATCTGAATCTATTGTTTTGCTTGTTAATGTCTGCGTTGCTGAAGTTCCTACTACGGTATCTGTCACATTAGGAAATGTAAACGTCCTGTCTGCTGATAAACCCATAGTATCAAGAATTGCACTGAAACCATCGGTGTTAATTTCAAATGAATCAGAAGTTGTTCCTGTATCTGTGTTCTGGGTATGTCCGCCTGCAAGTGTATGCCAGCTTAATGCTCCACTTCCATCTGTCTTTAATACCTGATCCACAATTCCAGCGTCTATCGGAAGAATCAGATCAAAATTTGTTCCCACTGCTGCATTTGATTTAATCGTTGTAGTATTTGTATCGCCATCTGTAAGTACTAAATCTACACCCGAATCCATCGTCAGGTTTCCTGACATATTATCTCCGGTTTTACTTACTTTTCCAATGATATTTGAAGCGTTAGTATTAGATTTCCCAACAACCTCTGCCAATGCACCTTAAACATTAGTCGCTATTATCAGTGTTCCTGAATCCTCTATACCAATCAAACTTGCTCCATCTCCATTTGCATTTGATGAAAGTTCAGTTTGTGTACGATATCTTGCATCATGATTATGACCATCCACAGTAAAATCAGGAGTCCATTTTAACCAGTTAGCACCATTGAATCTTAAAAGATCATTTGCAACACCACCTGTTGTATCAACATTACCTAAATCCTGGATATTATCATCACTCAGATTATCTGCATCAGCACCGGTTACACCAGATACATCATTCACTTTTAATCCACTTGCACCCTTTGATAAAGTTGCTCCATCAAGTTCCAGCTGGAATTGGCTTCCTGAAAGCTCGATTCCTATTCCATCTGCTGTATAAGTGGTTCCACCACTGTCTGCGGCCCACAATAAATTTCCTGCTCCATCACTTTTAAGAACCTGATTTGCTGTACCATTTGCTGGCGGAAGATTTAAAGTAACATTTTCAGTCATTGCATTGTTTGGATTGATTGTTACTGAATAATCGGCTCCACCCTGTTCTGAATATAGCTTCAAAGAACCAGTAGTTCCATCAATACCAGTCTGGATCACGCCTGTAACATGCAGTTTTTCATCAGGATTCGTTGTTCCCAGTCCAAGATTTCCATCTGCATCAATTACAAATGGAGTTGCATCACCTGCACTGTCATTTATCCTCAAGGTTAATCCGTTACCAGAGTTTTCCAGCAACATTCCCCCACCATTTCCAGTATTAATTATTTCCAGTGTTTCGTCTGCTGCATTTGTTCCGTTTAATTGAATCGATCCTGAATCCACTGTTATGGAACTTCCACCATTATATGCATCATCAAGGTTATTTACAGCTCCACCTGAATCAGTAAGATCATGTTCTACACCAAGGTCATTAAGAAAATATAGTTTGTTATCAGAAGATTTTACGTAAATTTTTCCAAAATCTACGGTTTGAGCTGGAGCTACTCCCTGCTCCTTCAAACTCAGCACTCCATCCACTGTCAATCTTTCATTTGGATTGCTTAGTCCTATTCCAATAAAACTGTTCAAAAAGTTAATCGTATCTGTCGCGGCATCGATAAACTCAATTATTCCACCACCGGAAAATCCTATCCATGACGATAAATTCAATCTCACATTCCCATCACTATCAATACTCAATACAGGATTCGCACCTGAATCCTGTACTACAAAACTGCTTGACCCATCATTTGAGTCAAGCTGAGCTTCAATGTCTGCACTCCATATTGCTTGATTAAAAAGCAGCAGGAGCAGAAATAAGATTACATTCCTTTTCATACTTCCTCCAAAATTTATTGATTTTTATATTTTAAAACTTGTTACTTTTTCAATTGTTTTTTCAGGCATAGCTTTGCTTATATTATATTATTTTTATAATAACAATTTAGATTATAACATATCAATAATCTTTAATTTCAAATTAATAATATTTAGAATTATTTATATAAGAAAGTGAACTTTCATTATCCGACTTTACCAAAGGTTGCCCGCGGGAATCTATTCCAATTGACCAGATGATAAAAAGGGATCCTGCGGTCTAAGATCACAGGATAACGGATGGATTGCGACACAGTCTGACAAATCTGCCTTCTTAACAACGAGTATTTAATATAAACTTGCGTTCTTACAAAAACTACTTCACAACAAGTGCCTCAGAAACACAAGTAGAAATAATTTTCCCGGAATGAGCATCTATTACCTTCATTCCTGGATGAAATGCAGTTCCTTTCCTGATAGTTTTCAAAAAATACTGAAGAGATAAAGTTCTCTTTTCTTTTTCAAGGGAAACAGTCAACTTTCTGCCGTCAATCCTGTAATTGATTATTTTTCCAGATTTCCTTAACTCTTCCAGACTGTTAACATCTACTTCTGTATTTGAAGGAATCCAATCAACAATAGTCAATACTGGATATTTCTTCCTGCCGTTAAGGAGTAATTCAATTTTAACAGGCTCACCGGAATTTACCTGTCCAGGTGTCTTTCTTATTAGGGACAATTGCTCAGTATTTTTATCCGTTCGAAGTCCCCATTGTTTTACAATAATTTTAACCGAAGCTTTTAAATTCCCATCATATTCAACCTTAACTTTGTTGTTACCTTTTTTAAGACCTTTATCCAAATCAATATGTGATAGTTTTGCAACGGAAAGAAAAGGATCAGATGGGTCTACTTTAATCGTTGATACAGGCTCTCCATTTAATCTAAGTTTCAATCGGCTTTCTTTTTCCTTTTGGAAAACTCCTGCTTTTAATAATGCCCTGATCGCAGTCGATGTTCCTACCTCATTATGCCATCCACCCCATGATTCTCTGGTTGATAAAAGCCAGGTCACACCTTCACGAAGATAGCTACTGTAATGCTCTTTATTCACTTTTGCAAGAAGCTCAAGAATTCGGGCGTTTAACTCAACCATACCTCCATACGCGTGATACCAGTGTGGTTCCCAGTAACCTTTCCTCTTCATCCTTACCAGAAATCCAATTTTACTACGTAAAATCGTCATTAATTTTGCATCGTTTTCCTTTCTTGCCCAGTAAACTAATCCACCAACAGTTGCTGCAAGTGCCATCGGTTCGTTAATACCAGCTTTTAGAAGCTTCAAAAAACTGTTTTTAATTCCTTCAAGCTCCTTTGCTTCCTCAAACTTTTTTGGTAGAACAGAAGTTGCGAGCATCAGTGTTTCAAAAATTTCACTACTCAGATTAAAATCAGTTGTTTTATTGAAATGTTCCCAGAAATAAGCTTTTTCAGAAGACCAAAAGCCATCTTTCCCTTTATGTTTCAGTATATACCTAATTCCTTGCTTTATACTGTTTTCATCAACCTTGATATCAGCATATCTCAAATAAGAAAGAGCTTTTATCGCAGACATCGTATAATATAGATCTGTACCGGAAATATCCCTATTTTTTAAAGATCGCTGATTATACATATGCCATCCACCATCACTTGATTGCAAGCTCTGTATATCAGCAGCAGATCTTTTAAGATCAATCAAAAGTTCATCTACAAATTTCTGTTTTTTGCCAGTTTCATAATAATATTCCAGCATGGCACAATTCATTATCACTGTTGATGCAGCAAGCCATGGAGAATACCAATCTTGTTTTTTATAAATAGTCCACGAATCCAGTGCAGGAAACACTTCCGGTAAAGATATCGAGGCAGTCACAGAAAACAACTCTGCTGAATTATTAATAAAGAAACTTGAATCAAATCCCTTTTTAGCTATAGCTGTACCACTAATTACATTGACTACCGGAATGCCATCAGGAACAACTGTGAGTTTCTTTATGACCTTTTCCTGAGTATTTCCCATTACAAGATAAACACTATATTTTACATCACCAATTTTTTTTGATGAAATAAACCATTCTGAAGATACCGTTCCATCAGGTAACAGAGTAAGATTTCTTTTATTTTCCCCAGAAAACTCAAGTTCATCAGATTTAACGATCAGATTACAGATCTGTTTTTTAGAAGTATTATTTTTCACAAAAATACGGCCACTTATTGAATCACCACGTACCAGATACTCTGGAAAATCAACCTGAATAAAAATATCTTTTGAAACTTTGATGTTTTTCTCATTCACACCAAGAAATCCGTTTTTATCTGATACTACAACAGTTAATTTTTGAGTTGTAATAGAATCTGGAATTTTTGCTGTAACTGATACTTTTCCATCCCTTGTAACAAGGACAGGTTCCCACAACGTTGTTTCAGGAAAATTTTTCCTTATTACTATAATTGGTTTCTTAACTATTTTTTTTGACCCATTTAATTTTCCCCGCTTCCTTACGACATCTACAACGGGTTTACTCATGGACTTTTTTGGAACAATTGCTTTCGATTCTATTAAACCGCCACCATCAGATTCATCATTACACATCTCCATCGCGTTTGTAGGAGCAAACGTATCAGCTCCACCAAAAGAATTCTTACTTTTCATCATGCCGTAATCCTGTCTAGCAACTATTGCTCTTCCTGGAGATTTCCACCCCCAGTTACTATATGCAATATCACCGGAAGGCGAACCCCAGTTACGATCTACTCTCGGCCAGGTCAACACAGCAGATCCACCAGTAGCAATAACTTTTGCCTGAGGATTATAAAAATGTTTGAATGGTGATCGCAAAAGAGGATTCAGCATTGAAATCACTGCATCATCAACAATTTGGACACCCACACAGGCTTCACCGTCACCTCCAGATGTTTTTATTGAAAATTCAATTTTTTCCCCCGGCGCAACTTTATCAGGAACACCATCCAGATGGATTTCAAGTTTTTTTTCTGGATATATCGTTATATGCTGACCTTCAGTAACAAATCCTACAATTGCAGAAGATAATGGTTTTCCAAAATCTTTTTTCCTGACCGCACAACAGTAAAGATTGGCAAGCATTGTCCCCCACGTCTTTGAAGTTATCTCCCCTTCAGCAAAATATCCTTTTTCACCTTTTGTAATTGGTATCGTATCAGACATGACAAGAGCACCCGAAATATCAGTAAGATCAATGTGTACAACTTTTTCTACCGGAACATATTTTTTATCAAAAGTTATCTTAACTGTAGTTTTCACACCTGATTTTTTTGGAGATTCACTGACTTTTGAATTCATTGGTTTTGAACTCTGATAAGGAATGGTGCGTTCTGCCAGTTTAGCTTTCATTATTGAACTTTTAAGAATAACTGTAACAGAATGTCCAGGCATAAGGTATTCAAATCTTGCAACTCCATTATCGTCAGTAGTTGAACTAATTTCTTTTTTCATATTTTTAACAATTAACTTCAGTGGAATTTTTAATGCGGGCTGCCCATCAACATCAACAATTTTCGCATAAACCAGTACTTTTTCTCCTTTTTGATAAGCATCTTTATCCAGCTCCAAAACAGAAATATACGGCCTAGCAGTGTAAAAACAATCCCAGATAACCTTTGACTTCTGTTGAAAATTATCAATGATCTGCAAAACAATGTTGAAATTATTCTCTAATTTCAAACCTTTTCTAATATGATTAAGTTCAGATTTAGAAATTTCAAAATTAAATTTATTATCCAAAATCTGGATTTTCTTTTCAAATACCTTCACACCTTTTTTAGTTTGAAACTCGGCTTTCAAATTTCCACCTTTGAATTTACCACCAGAAAAATAACTCAACTTTCCGGACACTTTAATATCTTCCTGTGCATCAGTCATATACCTTTTCATATCATGTTCAATTTTTATAACTGGTGGAACAAATTTCTTTACTCTGATTGTAGTTTCTTCTCTAGCTTTTTTATATAAAACTTCCAGTTTATACTCTCCCTCCGCAAGACTTTTGGGGACGGGAAGTTTCGCATTTCCAATACCAAATTCATTTGTACTTACATTTTCACCTGAGATAACTTTACCTTTACTATTTTTAAAAAAAAGTTGAATCTCTGCTTTTGAAACAGGTGAATATTCACCCTTTAGTTTCCATGCAATGATCCTTGCATATATTTCCTGTCCCGGATTATAAACTCCGCGATCCGTGTATACATAAAGTTTGTCAAGTTTGAAACTTGCAGTTCTTGAATTACTGGAAAAATTCTTAGTTAATTGATATGTTTTACCATCTTTTTTTACAGCAGCGTTGATGACATGCTTCTTATTACTGCCTGGGACATAGTCAAAGATACAGGTTCCGTTTTCATCTGCTTCTCCGACAACTTTTCCATTTACTTTCACCAATGCATTTTCAGCTGGAGTAAAATCCGGTAGAAACATTGTCAAATGTATTTTGGTTGGATCATCAGACCATATCTGGTATGGATAATTAATAAACATAAGAAGTTGATTTTCTGGATTAACTGTCACTTTTGAAGAAAAAATATCAGTGAACCAGTTGGAATATCCCACTGTACATAGAATATAAAACATGATCAATACTATAAAAAACCTTTTCTTTTCAAACATTATCTAATCCTCCGGGAAATTTTACTATCCAGAATATTATACCAGATTTAAATACTAAAAAAGCCTGTTTTTACGAACTTTTACAAACACGTTACAGAAGATAGTTACTTATTTTTCTGATTTAATGCAATCCTCTGATATACTATTATTACCTGAGTTGAGCGATTGTTTGAAAACATCTGTACTAATCTCTTTGGCACTAAGACGTTTTGAAAAGCCTCGACGTACCTGATGGGTATGCCTGCATTTTTCAAAAAGCTTATAGCCTAAAGATATCAGCACATCTGAATTCCAAACAATCACTCAGCTCAGGTATTACATTTTAAATAATTTCAGGAGTACAGATATGGCTTTTAATATGTTTAATAATACTTCAGAGTTCACCAAGATAAAATCACTGGTTCAGCAGATGGAAGCATACATTCAATCTGGCAATGATGTTAAAGTTAAGATATGTGTCTCCGAGTTAATGAAATCACCATTATTTCAGGACTCAATGAAAGATGATCAGTTAAAAGAAATCACAGTCATGATATATAATTACTTCATCAAAGTTCTTGGAATGAACAGCGATGATATGTACGGACAAATGCACATACTATTGACTAAATTGCTCTGTACATATGGGCATATTGAGGATATTTCTGTTTTTTTCCAGATTCTTCTAGACTCCAATAACAGATTTACGATCATCTATAATCTTAATAATTCACAAAAACTCTCTGAATTAAAGTGTTCAGATAAAAGTGACAAATACTGTTTCTATATGAAACAGCAGAAAAAAATTATATCAAATAAGTATTTTCAATTGTGGCTGCAACAGACACCTGAAAATTTTAATACTTTCACATATCATCTTGATATGCTTCTGAATGACCTGATAAGTTTCGTAAGGAATAAAAGAAAAGAGTGTTTTTTTGCACTAATTGATTATTATCTACTTTTAATCGGAACTTTTCCAAAATTGATATGGGAATTTAAACCATTCAAAATGGTTATAACTGTTCTTGATCAATCCTATATTTTCAAATCAAAAAAGGCACGGACCAGACTAAGTAATCTTATTGCAGATTATCAAAAAAAATATAATACTCCCCCGATTAAAGATTTTATGGATGATTTAATTGAGTCTATAAAATGGACAGATTATGAAGTAAAGATAGTCGAAGAATTACCTCAAGTAGAATCAGAGGAATTAACCATTGAAAGTGTATATAAAATTGCTATTGAAGGTTTTATGAAAGACGGAATAATAAGCGATAAGGAAAATGAAGCCTTACAAGATCTTCGTTCATTCATGCCAATCAGTCCTCAGGGCTATCAGAAGATCCTAAGAGATTGTTCATCAAAAATACATACAGAAAATGGGGATTCAGGTGATTTTTCAAAGGAAGATTTCATATATTTGATCATGTTAAAAGCCCTTGAAGATGGGATCCTGACATCGGATGAAAAAAATATACTTGCAAAATTTTGCAAAGTCTTTACGTTTGATAAAAATACAATACAAGACCTTTTTACAAAAGCAAAAACTGAAATTACAGAGGGATCAAAATTATTGAACGTTATATCTCCAGAAACGAAAAAGTCTGAACTTCTTCCAGAACTGGAATCCATGACTGAACATACACCAAAAGAAGTAAACACCTATTACAATCAAATGGTCAAAGAATTGAACTATGAAGCAAAAGTTAATTCAATATTAAACAATTCCAGTTATCAAAATCAAAAATCATACAAGCTTGTACAGAATATTTTTGAAAATGGATCAACAATACTAGCAGATGAGCCTTCAAATATGTTTAATATTAAAGGAGATTTGGCGAATAAAGAGCTTGTAGTTACAGATTTTTGGTATGACGGACACGAAGAGCCTATTGTTATTATTTATTTGAATGTTGATAATATTCAACCAACACGACTTAAATTTCGTGGAAATGAAATAGAGGCTTTCTTTACGGGTGATCCTCTCCAGAAAATGGATACACAAACATACTGTGAGGATGAAGACATATATTTATTCATGTACAATAGATGTCTGGATACTGATATTATTCTTGATGGAATTACTCTTTATAACAACATTCCAGTTTTCCTCGACGGTATGGAAAAATCTTGCGGCAATTATAAAATAGCACTTGTAGATTTAAAATCATTGAAACCATTTAAAGTTTTTTGCAACAAAGGTTATGTTGATGCCTCTGGCCTCATGTCAAGAGGACTCAAGGAGATGGATGTACAAAATTTTACTGTGGCAATTAAATATTTTGAAACCCTTCACATGCAGAATTCAAAAATGGAGAGTGTCCTTTTTAATATCGGTTACTGTTAT